>CAYIHV010000068.1:0-3912 GCA_964363315.1 uncultured Candidatus Saccharibacteria bacterium | reverse complement strand
GTAAGCAAGCGCTCGCTCTTTTTCGATGACGGATAGATAAACGCGACCGGTGGTCATATAGTTGTCGCGCGTGAGCGAGATATCCATAAAGCGCTCATAATTGCCCATATCTTGATCCGTCTCATCGCCATCCTTGAGCACAAAAACTTCGCCGTGCTCGGTAGGGTTCATCGTCCCCGCATCAACATTTATATACGGATCGATTTTTATGGCAGTCACGCGATATCCATGAGACTGAAGTATTTTGCCAATAGAGGAAGTGGTGATACCTTTACCGACTCCAGAAATAACTCCTCCCACAACAAAAATATATTTACGGATTTTTTTATGCGCCATAACTCTTTTTTTATGATGTTAAATATTTACGAACCGCAAGGTAGCTTGATACGGCGCCGAGGGCGATACCCGAAAGCATAATAATGAAGAAAATCTGTATAAAGTTTGCCACAAAATAATGAAGTAAATCTATCCCACCATAAAACCCTTGTGTGGCACTTCTAAGCCAATAGGTAAGCGGGTAAAAGAAAATGACCGTAAATAATCCAGCCGTAATTCCATAGATAATACCTTCAATGACAAACGGCCCGCGGATGTACTCTTTGTTGCCCCCCACGAGACGCATCACGCTAATCTCTTCGCGCGCAATATATATGGCGAGCCGAATCGTGTTAAAGGTAATGAGGATGGAAATACCAACCATGATTACCGTGATAATGCCCCCGAGTTTTTTTACTCCGGCAATAAGTCGCGAGAGACGGTCAATAGCAACCTTATTATCGTTATAATTCACTTTGCCTATAATAGAGAGCGTTCCAGCTGAAAGCGCGCTTTGCCCTTCAAGAGCTTTTGCTATTCCTTCGTATTGCGACGACTCTTTCGCTTTTATATTAAGCACAGAAGTAAGGGGATTAGCGCCAACCTCATCAAGTGCCTGAATGATACGGTGATCATCTTTGTGTCGTTCACGGAATGCCACCAAAGCATCTTCACTTTTTATATAGGAAACTTCTTTAACTTCTGGAAATATCTCAAGCGTCTTTTTCAGATCTAGAATTGCGCTTTCTGGCGCCTGTGGAACAAGATAGATATTGATATCAATCTTGTTTTCAATTTCTTTCAACGTCGTACCGAGAAAAGCGGTAATGAGAAGCGTTGAGCCGATCATAAAGAGAGCGATGACCATCACAAAGACAGCAGAGACCGAGACACTCCCGTTTCTCCAAAAATTAACAAATCCCGCCTTAATGATTCTTTTGATTGTTGTCCAGAACATGGTAGTTTTTTCTTATTGAGCGAAGCGGAATTAGAAAAACTTCGCCCAGCCCCTTCTTCCTTTTACTTAACTACTATACTAACACAATCAACATCGTAAAACGAAATACCCCAGCAGGTATCTGAAGGGGTTGGGCATTGTAAATTATAGTTATAGTCGGTTTCGCCTCCTTAATTTACAATGCGTATTCCCCTACCGGATTGTCGCGGACAACCATACCATGGTCCATGGTAATAACCCTCTTGCCAATAGACTCAACGACTCCTTTATTATGAGTGGTCAAAATAACGGTCGTGCCTAAATCGTTGATCTTCTTTAAAATCTGTATGATCTCATAAGTATTGATTGGGTCAAGATTCCCTGTTGGTTCGTCAGCAATGATAATATCGGGGTGATTTATGATTGCCCGCGCAATTGAAACTCGCTGAAGCTCACCTCCAGAAAGCTGACGAGGGAAGTTCCATATCTTTTGTCCCAACCCAACAAGATCAAGAACATATGGAACATCGGATGCTATCTCCTTATCGGATTTTCCCGCAATCTCCATGGCAAATGCAACATTTTCGTACGCCGTCTTATTCGAAAGCAGACGAAAATCCTGAAAAATAACCCCTATTCTACGGCGAAGCGTCGGTATATCCTTCTTCTTCATTCTTTGGATATCTACTGAATCAAACAATACTGCACCGCTCGTGGCGCGCTCCTCACCGAGAAGAAGCTTTGTGAGCGTTGTCTTGCCAGCGCCAGAGTGTCCAACAATAGAAACAAATTCCCCTTGCGCTATGGAAAAAGATACTTTATCAAGAGCAGTAGTTCCGTCAGGATATATTTTTGAGACATTATCAAAATAAATCATATGAGTATTGTAACAAAAAATTTTACAAAGAGAAATCGCGCGGGTCGTTCAAAAAATTCGCACATCAATATTCTATTTCAATTCTCCGAGGACCGTCCTCGGGAAATTGAAATTATTTTAGAGATCTTTTTCTGCCTCTAAAAACTCCCCTAACTCTCCATCCTCAAGCACCGCATCTACATTACTCGTCTCAACTCCCGTGCGGTGATCTTTTACCATTTTGTAAGGGTGAAGCACATACGAGCGAATCTGATTTCCCCATTCTATCTCGGTCGTTTTGCTCACATACATACCGCTTTCGGCGCTCTTCCTTTCATCTTCTTGTTTTTTAAAGAGTTTACCTTTCAACACTTGCATTGCTCGTTCACGGTTTTGCTCTTGCGAACGCTCGGTCTCAACATGGACGGCAATACCCGTGGGAATATGTACCACGCGCACCGCTGTTTCTCTCTTATTCACATTTTGCCCTCCCGGACCTGATGAACGGCTGAATTCAAGTCGTATATCTTTATCGGGGATAGAAATACTGTCATCACCATGCGCCTTGAAATCGGGAATTACTTCCACCATAGAAAATGAAGTGTGGCGAAGTTTTTTTGCATTGAACGGAGAAATGCGGACGAGTCGGTGTACTCCGGATTCGTTTTTGAGCATACCGTATACGCCATTGCCGTGTATCTCAATCGTAATATTGCGATACCCGTTGTGATCATTTTTATTTTCGTGGAGCATTTTCCACGCAAGACCCTGCTTCTCAAAAAATTTAAAATACATACGGAGAAGCATCCCCGAAAAGTCTTCCGAGTCATCCCCTCCAGCACCGGAAAAAATAGTCATCACCGCATTGCCTTTATCATATTTAGAAGCCCCCAAGAGCTTTTCTTTAAGGTTTGCAATCTCTTTAATTGTCGCCTGCGCGCGCGCTTTATCAGACCAAAAATCCACCGCGGACATTTCTGTTTCAAGCTCAATTATTTTCTTCTGTATTTCTTCTTTAGATGCCTGCATACGGGCAAGTATATCTTTTTTTGAAGAACTTGACAAATAATCATATTGACGCTATAATTTAACTTAGTAAATGACAAAAAGGAGGAGCTTATGAAAAAGGAAGTGCCTTATGATGCGGCGGTTCTTATTATAGCCGTAAGCAAAGACGGCAGAATTGTTGTAGTAAGAGATCCCTCTTTTAAAGTCCCCTACCTAAAACTGCCGGGGGGACACAAAGAAGAAGAGGAATCTCCTGCAGAGTGCGCCAGTCGCGAACTAAAAGAGGAGACCGGGATAAAGATCCCGTGGACGAAATTATTTAGAGTCTCGTCCAGAAAAAAGAGAGGGCATTCCAAGTATGTATACTTTGGGATTATCCATTCGTGGAAAACCCTACTGAAAAGAGGGAATGATGGGGAGGTGGTAGAAATCTTCTCCTTAGATGAGGTACTTAATAGGAAAGATTTCCTCCACGAACATGGAGATATCTTAATTAAGGCGATATCTTGCATTAAGAGAGCAGGAGTCAATATCACCTAACACCATCAGCTCAAGAGAACGAGTTGGTGGTGTTTTTTATTTGGAGCCGACCCCGGGAGTTGGTCAGGAATAATTTGCTCGTCGTCACTCGCAAATCTTCACGACCCTGGCTCGCGGTCTCGCAAGCTTGCTCGACAACGCTCCGCTCTTCAAGTCCCGTCGGTAATGCGCGCAGGTGCATTACCTTGGTCGACTCAAACAAAAAAACGCCCACACGCATTTTTTTCTTGAGACGACCCCGGGACTTGAACCCCGA
>CAYIHV010000067.1:0-3923 GCA_964363315.1 uncultured Candidatus Saccharibacteria bacterium | reverse complement strand
AAACACGCGACCAGTTCGACAGTCTCTCGCCGGTTGACTACCGGTACTGGGATGAAGAAGTGGCGAAGTACCTTTCCGAGAACGGGTTTACCCGTTACAAGCTCCTCGTGGAGCTTGCTCTCGTGAAGGTACTCCATCGCCGCGGAATTTGTCCCGAAGTCGCCGTCAAAGAAGTTGAGGCGGCTTGCTGTCAAGTAACGACCGATGAAGTGTACGAGGAGGAAGATCGGATTCGGCACGATATCCGTGCGCTCGTAAATTGCGTACGCGCCAAAGTCAGTGAAAGCGCGAAGCCGTACGTCCACATGACGGCGACTTCGTACGACATCATTGATCCGGCGAACGCCGCTCGTTACAAAGATGTGGTTCAACAGGTACTCGTTCCTTCGCTTGTGAAGTTGGAGGGAGTGCTTGTCGCCACTACGCTCCGCGAAGCGGAGACGGTGCAAGTCGGCAGGACTCACGGCCAACACGCGGTTCCGATTACGTTCGGCTTCGCGCTCGCCGGATACATCAGCCGTCTCGGCGGTTCCATTGAGGCACTGAAGTCTCTCGCCACGGAACTTCCCGGAAAGTTTTCGGGAGCAGTCGGAGCGTACAACGCTTCCTCGCTGTTCTTCGATGACCCCGAGGGTTTCGAGGCAGAAGTGCTTGCAGAGTTGGGACTCACACCAGCCGAGCACTCTACGCAAATCGTTCCACCGGAAGCGTTGACCCGTCTCTTCTGCGAAATCACAATCGTGGCGGGAGTTCTCGCCAACTTGTCCGATGACATGCGAAATCTTCAACGGACGGAAATCGGAGAAGTGGGCGAGGAGTTTGAAGCAGCGCAAGTCGGTTCCTCGACCATGCCGCAAAAACGCAATCCCATTAACTTCGAGAATGCCAAGAGCTGTTGGAAAATCATCGCGCCGCGAATCATGACGGTGTTCATGGATCAAATCAGCGAACACCAGCGCGACCTTACCAATTCCGCGTCCGCTCGGACATATGGTGAGGTTGTTGCTTATGTGGTTTCGACCACGAAGCGACTGACGCGCACGATGAAGAAGCTCACTGTTGACCGCGCTAACTTGGAGCGCAACCTCGCCATGCAGAAGGGTTTGGTGGTTGCTGAACCGCTCTATATCATTCTCGCCGCGCAGGGACATCCCGACGCGCACGAGAAAGTGCGGACGCTCACGCTCCAAGCCCAACGTGAGGCGCGACCGCTCGAAGAAGTCGTTGTCGGCGATCCGGAAATGCAAGCGTATCTCGGAAAGATGACTCCGTACCAACGGCAGATTCTCTCGAACCCGTCTCTCTACACTGGCATCGCCGCCAAGAAAGCAAAAGTGGTCGCGGAAAAATGGAAGCAAAAACTCGGACTTTAGTCCAGCCCATGGGCGCATCACTCGTGAGAATGATGCGCCCATTCTCTTTTTACCGCTTGCAAATTCCTTACCAAACGAACGAAGTGAGTTTTGACATCAGGAGGAATTGAGAATGAATAACACCCACTAAAAAACCACCTAACGGTGGTTTTTTAGTGTACATCAATATCCTTCTTTTATTTACAAAGTATTGATATTTACATTAACGGCATCAAAATCTTTATCAATACTGCCAACATCAATCTTTTGCAAATCGTTGTTTATCTCTTGTGTGGTTACCTCCGTAGTCTTTTCCTCCATTGTGGGAGCGGAAACAGGTTGAATAGAGCGCCAGTACCATATCCCCAAAGATATTATTATAATAATCGCGATGACGATACTAATATTTTTTGTCATAGTTTTATCTTTTACTGATTACTCGTTGTTGTTGCGGTATTCGTTACCGTATTACCAACAATACGAACCTTTGTTAATTCTTTCATTATGTCTTTAAGAGCTTCGTGGGCATTCTTTACAAGGTCAAAAACAGTTTTGATGTCTTTTTGCAATGCTTGACGAGTAGCGCCAGTATTGTTTTTAAGGTGCTCCTCGGTAGTAATTTCAATTGAATAAACTTTTGCAGACTGAGCCACGATAGCCGCGCGAGCTCCCGTAACCGCTGTTTCAAAGGCAACTATCTTCGCATTAAGAGCACTTATATCAGATCCCCCTGCCGTAGCTTTTTCGGCGCGCGCCTTTATTTTTGTCAATACTTCTTCCATTTGCTTGAGAACATTGGAAAAATGCTCGAGCTTTTTTGTGTTGATTTCTTGAAACTGCCCGCTAACCCTCTTAACCACCTCCTTCTTTTTCTCATCTTTTATCGTCTTAAGCTTTTCCGTGAGACGAACCTTTTCCTCCTCAAACTTTTTCTTCACTTCTTCTTTCTTTACCTCAAACTGTTTTTTAAACTCCTCGCGACGAGTGCCCATATCATCTTTAAGGTTCTCCTTAATTTCCTCTCTTTTTAAAGAACTCTGCTCGCGCACATCTTTGACTTCAGCACGAAATCCATCCCTTACTTCCATCTTCTTCTTTTTTATCTCTTGCTCCGCCTCTTGCTTTATTTGGCGGATATCTCTCATTTTGTTCTCTTTTTCAGGCGCGACCGCAGGGAGAGAACTTCCTGTTGTCCCTTCTACCGCTCCCGTAACAGTAGTCTCATCTGCAAAAACAGGGAGTGCCACGAGCGCAAATCCAATAATAGCGGCGGACATTAACATTCTTTTTTCTTTCATAATGTATAAGCGAGACATAACAAGTAAATATGCACGGTATGTCTCTTTTGTATTAAACTAATAAATCGCACAAACTGTATTTTAGCGTAGACGACCAACTGCGCAACCTCTTATATAACTATACCACAAACAATTAAGGGGTGGAAATACCCCGCGACAAGATTCCCCTGAAGTTTTCCTTTACATAATTCTATCTCCTTTCTTCCCTCCAACCCCATCATTATTCTCGTAAACATATGTGGGGCATCTTTCACCAAGTTCACATATCTTTTTCCCTTGAATAGTGTCCGCGAGCTTAGAAACAAGCTCTTTTGGACTTTCATCAAATATAATCACCCCTTCTTCGCGTCGGTGACTCTTTTTAAGCATATCCTCGAGCGTCTCATCCATATCCCATGGCCCACGAAGTACTCCAATGGGTTTGTGGTCTTCAAAGGCGATAGTAAACTCATTAACGGTACCAATACGTCCGCATCCGACAATAATCCCGTCTGACGCGCGAGTGAGAAGCAGGTTGCGCCCTGAATAACCAAATCCTGTATAAATGATGATGTCCAAATAATCAAGAGGGAGACCATATACTTCAACATGTTCTTTTTCTGTTGAAGCAGGGGACATTCCAATAGAAATACCGCCCGCTTCTTTTGCCCCCATTGCCGCCCAAAGAGGAAAGCCTGTGGTTGCGCCCGTTACCAAGATGCCTCCTTGTCGCACTATTTCTCGCCCAAGATTTTTTGCTGACTCCATTGCATCCTCACCGCAGTACGTAGTATCCGCGGCGCCCGATACACAAATTTTTAATTTAGAATGCTGATGTTTTTCGTTTCCCATAAGTGCTCATTGTAGCAATAAAGTTACCAATTACGAAATTACATTTACTTCAACCACTCTTTCCAATTTTTTGGCCACCCAATAAGGAGAAGTAACGCGAGAGGAGCGCCAATATTTGCCCAGCGTTCCACAAAATCCCAGATAGGATCACCAATAAATGGGAGTATGTGCATAAAAGCCGTCCATGTCGTCCATAACACTGCCCATAGCAGGATGATACGGATTGGCTTTATCAACACAGCGAACGCGACAAATGTATCCAGCAACCCAACCAAAAACAAAAGATGTGTTGAAAGCTCTTTTTCCCACCCACCAAAATTCATTATCCACCCTACCCACTTTGGATTTCCATCGAGCGCAAACATGGCGTGTCCAAAAAACACCCCGAAGATGGCGATCCTCAATATCCATTTTATTTTTTTGTTATAGCCTCTTTCTATTA
>CAYIHV010000066.1:0-4065 GCA_964363315.1 uncultured Candidatus Saccharibacteria bacterium | reverse complement strand
TTCTCGGCAACATCGCATCCTATCCCCTCGTAAAACTTTTTGATACCTATGTGGCAACACTCTTTCTTTTTGCGTTTTTGGTGATCTCGTTTCTCATCATTTTCAATACTCATATAAAATTTTCATCTCTCTTGTTCTGGAAAAAAAGAGATACCGATGATGATACGGAAGAAGAAACCGACGATGGTGGAGAAGAGGAGGGCGCAATCGCCGAAAAGGGAGCTGTTGCCGATGAAGTCTCCCCGAATACTGAAGGAAAGAAGTCAATAATGATGACGACAGCCACCAAGACCAAAGATGCAAAGGATGAGATACTAGAAAGTGGTATCGTGCTTAATAAAAATTTCGGAGGAGACTATGTCCCCCCTCCGCTTTCGCTCCTTGAAGAAGACCGTGGCAAGCCAGGCGTAGGTGATATCAAAGCAAAAGCGAACATCATAAAACGAACTCTTGGACAATACGGTATTACCGTTGAAATGGATGAGGTGTCCATCGGACCATCGGTAACAAGATACACGCTCAAACCAGCAGAAGGAGTGAAGCTCTCGCGCATCGTCGGACTCCAAAGTGAACTCTCCTACGCGCTCGCGGCACACCCTATTCGCATAGAAGCCCCTATCCCGGGACTATCCCTCGTCGGCATTGAAGTACCTAATTCCATTAAAACAATCGTCGGAACAAGAACCCTTCTTTCTTCCGATGAGTACCGTGAATCGCACAAACCCCTCCTTATCGCTCTCGGACGCGGAGTCTCGGGCAAACTCTATTTCACAGACCTTGCAAAGATGCCTCATGTGCTTATCGCCGGAGCGACAGGGTCGGGGAAATCCGTCACTATCCACGCAATCATAAATTCTCTTCTCTATCGCAATGCGCCGGAAAACCTCCGTTTCATAATGATTGATCCTAAACGCGTTGAACTTACTCTTTACAACAAAATCCCCCATCTCCTCACGCCTGTAATCACCGATGCAAAGAAAGCTATTCTCGCCCTCAAGTGGGTGGCAAAGGAAATGGATCGTCGCTACAATATACTGGAATCAAGCTCTGTACGAGATATTTCTTCATATCATAAAAATATATACGGGGTGGCGCTGAAGGAACTAAAAAACGAAAAACGAAAGACGAAAAATGTTGAAGAGGAACAGATGCCGGAAAAGATGCCCTACATTGTCATAGTCCTTGATGAATTGGCTGATATTATGCAGACATATCCACGGGAGCTTGAGAGCGCTATTGTGCGTCTCGCTCAAATGAGTCGCGCCGTAGGTATTCATCTTATCCTCTCCACACAACGACCATCTGTGAATGTCATCACGGGACTCATTAAAGCGAATGTTCCCGCTCGCATCGCTCTTCAAGTGTCTTCTCAAATAGATTCAAGGACGATTCTTGATGCATCAGGCGCCGAGAAACTTCTCGGCGCGGGTGATATGCTCTATATATCGGGGGAAATGGCAAAACCGACCCGCATACAATGCCCCTACATATCAGAGACTGAAGTAAAAAATATCGTAAAATACCTCGCAGAGCTTTCATCCGACCGGCTCCCCGATGAAATCAATCTCTCTCAAGGGTCTATAAGCAGTGACAATACTATCTTTAGCTCATCTTTTGATGAAGAAAACGAAGACGATGATGACGAACTGTACGAAGAAGCGCGCGCGTTCGTTATTGAAGCAAAAAAGGCCTCAACTTCATATCTCCAGAGGCGTCTTAAGGTCGGCTATGCGCGCGCGGCGCGACTCATGGATATTCTGGAGGAGCGAGGTATAATCAGTCCGGGGGATGGCGCAAAACCACGCCAAGTCTTTGAAACTCCTCCGGATAACCAAGAAATTGGGTAGAAGTTTCAACATAAAAGATTAAAACGAAAAATGAAAAAAGGGGATGCAATTCAAAATTGAATGGAAATACGAAAATTATTACAGCGAATAGGTGTGGCGATAGGGATCGTCATTATTCTCGGGTACGGATTTTTCGCGTTTAAAGGAATGGTGTGGGGACCGAGGATTACACTCAATGGATCCCTCAATGGATCCGCCACAACAAGTCCTCTGGTAATGATATCGGGGCGCGCCATTCGCATAACAAGACTTTTTTTAAACGGAGCAACGACAACACTTGATCTTGCGGGGAATTTTAGCGAATCATTACTTCTTTCTCGCGGATATAATATAATGACGCTTGAGGGATTTGATAAATATGGACAAGGAACAAAGGAAGTAATTGAAATGACATTATCAGTAGTGGCGACAAGCACGCGCGACATCACCACAAGCACTACCGAAGAAATAAAAACTGAAAACGAAAAACTATTTTGATGATCTCATCTTTTTAATTTTTCGTTGTCGTTTTTAGTTTTTCGTCTTTAATTTTAAATTTAATATTATGGCACTAAAAAAGAAAATGGAGAAAGAAATGAAGACCCAAGGCGCGACAGTCGCAGACACGATCAAATCAATCCAAGCGAAATTTGGAGAAGGGTCCATTATGAAATTGGGAGACAAACCAAAGGTCGGTATTGATAGCATTTCAACGGGTTCTATCGGTCTTGATTATGCGCTCGGTGTGGGAGGACTCCCACGCGGTCGTGTTATTGAAATCTTTGGACCGGAATCATCGGGAAAAACAACACTGACCCTCCATGTGGTAGCTGAAGCTCAAAAAAAAGGCGGTATCTGCGCCTTTGTGGATGCCGAACACGCAATGGACCCTGATTATGCGAAAAAACTCGGTGTCAATATTGATGAACTTCTTATCTCTCAGCCGGACACAGGAGAACAGGCGCTTGAAATCGTAGAAAGTCTGGTGCGTTCCGGAAAAATTGATGTCATTGTTATTGACTCGGTCGCGGCGCTCACCCCCAAGGACGAAATAGAGGGTGATATGGGCGCGCACCATGTAGGGAAGCAGGCGCGTTTAATGTCCCAAGCGCTTCGTAAATTGACGGCCATTGTGGATAGGTCAAAAACTATCGTCATTTTTATCAATCAAATCCGTATGCAAATCGGCGTGATGTTTGGCAATCCGGAGACCACACCGGGAGGAAAAGCGCTTAAATTTTACACTTCCGTCCGCCTTGATATCCGCCGTATAGCGCAAATAAAGAAAGGCGATGAGGTGGTTGGGAGCAGGACGAGGGTGAAAGTTGTGAAAAACAAAGTGGCAGCGCCCTTCAAACAAGCGGAGTTTGACCTCATTCACGGAAAAGGTATTTCGCAGGAAGGAGAGATTCTCACACTCGGAGAAAAATTTGAGATTCTTCAAAAATCCGGCTCATCATATGCGTTCGGTGAAGTGAAAATCGGCCGTGGCTACGATTCAGCATGCACATTCCTCGCAGACAAAGAGAACAAGGCTATACGCGCTTCCCTACTTAAGGAGATTCGCGCGAAACTGAAGGAGGTGGAGTAGTATCAAAACTGCTCGGTCTCCACGGCAAAAAAATTCACTTTTAAAAGTGAATTTTTTGCCGTGGAGACCGAGAGACTGCAGTACTTTATTTCCCAAAAACCACCAGCAATTTTGCTCGTGTCAGAGGACCCACCATACCATACCCCGGTGCTTTGGACGACGCCACGACGCCGTGCTTAATTTGGAATTTCCCAACCGCCTTTTTAGTAAGTGGCCCATAGTAGCCCGTAGTGAGTCCTTCTGGGTACACCTCCTTGTCAGAGGCAAGGAGAGTCTGCAGGCGACGCACATCATCTGACGACATACGGAAGGATAAGTTTTTTATAAAAACAGCAGACGAGGTAACGAGAGAAGAAGCAAGGGGAATGATTACCGGTGCTGTGGCTTTAGGTGTGGATGTAACCGAATGACAAACCCCACCAGACAGCACAAACCCTGCGTTACAGCTTCCTGAAAGCCATAGTGGCCCACCGCCACCGACAGGAACGCAGGTTGCGCTAGCGCCCGAGCCAGATAATTTATACCCTGCGTTACAGCTCAACGCTCCACATGTCGGGAAAGTGTTGTACGAAGCCGTATTAGAAAGTGTCGTACACAAACTGGTGCACGCGGTAGTCGCGGATGGGCTTATGGTGTATGTCCCTGATG
>CAYIHV010000065.1:0-4088 GCA_964363315.1 uncultured Candidatus Saccharibacteria bacterium | reverse complement strand
TATGTTTAGAGATTTTTTCTAAAGAAGAATGTTAAATTTGGTTTAGCTGGTTTTCTTTTTACTATGGACTTTTGATGACCATTTTGGTGGCTTGATTGCGTAGCGTAACCATTGAACCCATGGGACGAGCTGCTTAACTTTTCTTATTCTTATGTTTTAATAACATTTCGGCCGGGGATATGCCGTCAAGAACCTTGTGCGGAAAGTAATTCCAGGCATCGGTTACCAGCTCAAGCACATTCTCTAGTTCTGTAGCGTCTCCGCCACGATCAAACATAGCCACGACTTTCATCATGTCATCGTTATCTTCCTCGTTATAAATAGCATCCCGGACATGATCCAAAGTAAAATCACTCTCGATTTCCTTGAGCATATCCACGAGCTCCTGCTCAATCTCTTTCCGCCGTTCAAGAATTTGTTGTTTTGATTCGATTTCCATAAGAAATTTTACTATCTTCGCTGTGACATAGAGTTAATATTATTCAAATAATTCTTAAATCCCTGTTTACCTTGTAATTGATTTTTTGTGTGATTGCTTTTTTTGTAGCTATAGTATTCAGCGTGTTCGTCCGGCAACTGCTCTAAAAAATCATGTGCCTGTCTCGCGCCACCTGATTTTAACGCGGTAAGGATATGTAAGCTTTTTCTGGCGCGAGTCATTGCAACATAAAACGCATTTTTTGTTATCCAGCTCATGTTTACGTTATCAAAGCCAATGATAATCACATGATCGGCCGATAACCCCTTTGACCCCACTATTGTCATCAGTTCAACAGCACCCATTTTTCTTACCTCAATTTCTTCTAGTTCTGCCTCTTCTTCCTCTTGGTGTTCAATTTCCGTCACTTCTTCTTGGGTGATAGATTTTCTTTCAATATCTTCTTTGAGCCGGTTTTGATCCGCTATGGCAATATGACGAGCAATACTTTCTATTTTTTGTTCTATCGTTTGACCACCTGCTTCCAAAATCGCCTTAACCTCGTTACATTTTTGCATCGCATTTCTAGTTTCCTCGGATTCAAGATCGTAAAAGTTTTGATTATTTTGAATGGCGTTTTCAATCAGCTCATGCGCTCTAGTTTCCGTAATGTTTTCGTAGTGCAAAACCTTGCGAAAAGTGAAGTTGTTTTGAGGATTATTAGCGAGAGAGTAATAGCTCAAAATCTTGTAATAATCCTCCGAGAAATAGCGGTTTTCTGCTTGATACTCCGCCGCGATACTCGCGATTTTTTCTTTTGATTCTCCGTAAAAATTAACTTCTTTTGCCGGAGTCAATATAAGCAGAAAAGCGTCCTTTTCTTCTCCCTCGTCCAGTTTTGTTTTTCGTTCGTCAATGGCAGTTTTGTTATCTGCCACAAACTTTTCGATGTAATCAACGGCTGTTGGAGATGTTGCGCAAGCAATAACTTGCACTTTGGGTTTGTCATCAGCCGTTTTAATCGGCAGATAAATTTTTTCTATACATTCCGCCTCTCGGTTTTGCTGAATAAAATGCCCTGCTGATTTTGTAATATGAAAACTGCTTCTGCCGCAAAAAGGCAACATTCCATTTGCGTAGTCGTTATTCTGATAAAGACCTCGTATTAAAGTTGGTTTTCCCGATTTTAACTTTTCGTAAAGAACCTGCTCATCATCGCCAACAACAAGTAAACCCCTTGGCTCATTCACTAATTGATTTATCAGCGCGTCTTCCGAAGAGTTGAAATCCTGATATTCATCAATGATGAAATAATTGCTTTCATTGAGATCGGCGTTTTCTGCTAACGCATCTTTGGCGCGTAAAATCAAATCAGCAAAACCTGCCGCATTGTACAATTGGCATAACCTAAAATAAGTTTCTTTTAATCCCTGCCAATCTGCGGACTCATCAAAAGCGGCATTGTGCAGTTGTTCCTCAAATTTTTTCCAAGTATAAACGCCTCTGTCTAACGCCGGATAAAATGCCAAGACATCTCCCCACACAACATCTTTCCAAAATTGCCCTATTATTCGGAAATGGGGCTGGAAACGCCATTCCGTTGTACCGTGATTCTGTTCAACGATACTGCGGGCAAATTTATGTAGCGTTGACGCGGTAATGTCGCTTTTCTGCTCATCGGTTAATTGTGTATCTCCATCAATATCACTTTGCAAATCTGCAACCAATTTTCTGACAAAACTTGTTACCAAAACTTTTGCTTGCGCGTCTTGCTGATACCAGTGGTTAATCCGATTCAAAAATAAATGGCTTTTGCCTGTTCCCGGGCCCGAAACAATTAAAAACTTTACGGCTACATGCTCAGCAATAGCTGAGGCGTTTTGATTTCGGTATTCCGTGCGCCCATTATCGTCTAAAGCATCCAGTTCCCCTCGTAAGACTTGAAGTTCGGTAGAATCAAATGGGTCACCGTTTTCGTTAATTAAATTCCTCATGGCTCAATGCGTAAAAGTGAAGGCTTGACGGCCCTAATAAATTTTCCTTCTTTGAAGTAGCTGTTTTCTTTTGCCCACAATCTCAACTTTTTAAAGTACTCTATTTTCTTTTTATATTCTTCTGGATTTTGTTTTTCGAAGTGCTTATAAAGTTTTTTCTGATTCTTGAGCCAATGCTCAAAACCCTCCATTTCGATTGATCTTTTATCTTCCTTCTCGATCTGCGCTAAAAACTCAGCTTCGGTAATATCCGGCTGTTCATTTACCCATTTCGTCATTGTGGTTGCATCCGGGTCATTATCGCTGATTACCTGAATGTCCTTAAGTATCTGTTTTGATATAAGTTTTTTGATCCTCTCTACTTGGTGTGGTTGGATAAAACCACCAGCAGGGCCGTTGAGCCCGAATTTTTGATCAATTGGCGTATCTTGAAGACCGACAGGGTACTTTAATACATGGAATATCGTAACTATTTCTACCACCTCTTTCATAAGATCAATGTATTTTTTGAAGGATAGCTCATTAAAACTATTTACGTTCGAGCGGTGTTTGTTAAGTATCCGACTCGAATAGCCAAATCCTTTGGTGTGAGAAAAATTTGATAATCTCGTGTAAAGAGCCGTTGTCTTTTCAAAAATCTGTTGCTTTTCATCCAAGGTTTTTATATTAAAATTTGTTTTTAGTTTCTTAAAAACATCTCTCCGAAATGGGGTCGACTCCATCGATTTCAGCCAATTTTGAATATCAATATGGCTTTTATTATCAATGTCCCAATAAACCGAAAGTAGACCCAATTCTAAAACATTTCGCAATGAAGCAATTGCATGCTTATAAAAGCCGAGTTTGCATAAAACTATTGAACACTCTAATTCATACTCAGCTTCCGTGGCCGGAAAAACATGACCAGACCAAAAATTCTCAACCGTCTCTGGTATAAGTTCAAAAAGGGATCGAAAAACCCAATCGCATTCTTCAATTATTTCCTTAACATCTGTGTGTTGTTCTAGATATTCATTACTGGCATTCAAAATTTCCATTATCAATTTATCAGAATGGAGAAGATGCAATGTATTTTTTGCTTGTTTTTTCTTAGGCATAAACGTTCACTTTTTCGTCCACATAGTTATCGTAAACGTGGAAATACACTTTTTGCGTGCGGTCTTCACAATCCTCTTTGCTGTATGCCGGTTCTGGAAGCTCATCATAAAGAATCCCTTGAATGGTGATTTTCACATCTGCCTGAGTTTCCTGTTTCTTCTTCCAATCCAAAACCAGTTTTTCCGCTTTCAATTTCGCCAATAATTCTTTGGCTACTTTTTTGACTTGATCGGTCTCGGTCGGGTTCAAACTTTCCTTGCGGAGAATGTCGAAAACTGCTAATTCTTCCTCGGTTAGGTTTTCAGAAACAGCCCGAGCGTCTTCCGCGCTCAATTCTTTTGCAAGCCCAACAAGCTGATCAAAGAAAACGTCGAGATCATGCGAACCGGTATTGTACTCATGTAGAAGTTTATTAAGCCGGTCGAGGAAATGCTTGCGTAGTTTATTCTTTCGAACCATCTCCTTGATTTTCTCCTCAAGCTCAGCGCTCAAATGTTCGGCTTCAATATTTTTCGTATCCGAATCATCAAAAAACTTCCGCAAGGCTTCAAAATCGATCTTGCTCAAATCCTTGATCT
>CAYIHV010000064.1:0-4114 GCA_964363315.1 uncultured Candidatus Saccharibacteria bacterium | reverse complement strand
CCGATGCTAAACTTCGAGAGCACAAAGAAGATTACAACCCTTTTAATGAGAATGGCGTTACCCTCATCTCTGTTGCGGAGCCCTCAAATAACCCAGTGTTTACGATGAAAACATTCAGTGCTTTTCAACAGGATCCGCTCCATGTGCTCCTCGGCGCTTTTGCTAAAATGAAACACGAAGGAGAGGGGGCGGCGATACAGTTTGTCATTGAGCCAAAAGGAAAGGCGTTCAATGAGAGGTATAAAAGCGTGCGTGAAGAAATCAAAAAAGGCGTACCGATAAAAAAGGCGCTTCAACATACGGCAATTCGTTTCGCCGCCGAATTTTCTTCAGTAGCCAAAGAACTTATTTTCGGTTTTAAGAAAAAAGAGGAGGATATAGACCAAGAGGCGGTGGAGAATATAACGAAAAAGATAGAATCGCCCATTGTTGACACCAATATCCGCATTGTCGTGTCCGCTGAAACGGAAGCGCGCGCGCAAGGCATACTCAATGAATTAGAGGCGGCCTTCAATCAATTTACAAAGCCGCAAGCGAACGGTATTAAATGGAGACGCCTTAAAGAAAAAGAAATTATTGATGAAGCGTATAAATATTCGTTTCGCATGTTCGATGAAGACAAGAGTTTCCCTCTTAATCTCAAAGAACTTACCACAATGTTTCATTTCCCGGTGACGACAACTTCTGCCGGGGAGCTCAAAGAAGCGCGCGCTGGGGTTGCGCCGGCGCCTGCCGGACTCGTTTCCCAAGGTATCGTTCTGGGATTTAATCGTTATCACGGAAAGGAGACACTCGTCCGTATGGGGCGCGAGGACCGCGTGCGACATATGTATGTTGTGGGACAGACGGGTACCGGTAAAACCAGTATTCTAAAAAATATGATTGTTCAGGATATTAGAAACGGAGACGGAGTTTGCTTTATTGACCCCCATGGTTCTGATGTTCAGGATATTCTTTCCCTTATTCCACCAGAGCGCGTGGATGATGTTATTTATTTTGATCCCGCGTACACCGCGCGTCCCATGGGGCTCAATATGCTTGAATATGATGTGAACAAACCCGAGCAGAAAACATTCGTGGTGAACGAAATGATGAATATTTTTAATCAGCTTTTTGATATGAAAGTTGGAGGGGGGCCGATGTTTGAACAATATTTTAGAAATTCGGCATCGCTTGTGATGGAGCATCCAGAGTCAGGGTCAACACTCCTTGAGATCACGCGCGTGCTCGCGGACAAAGAATTCCGCGATATGAAAATTAGCCACTGCAAAAACCCTATCATCAGGCAGTTTTGGGAGAGCGCCGAAAAAACGACGGGGGATCAAGGGCTTGCAAACTTTGTGCCCTACATCTCAAGCAAGTTTGATAATTTTATATCCAATGACATTATGCGTCCCATTGTGCTCCAACAGGAGTCGGTGTTGAATTTCCGAAAGATAATGGATGAGAAGAAAATTTTACTCATCAATCTCTCCAAGGGGCGGCTGGGAGATATCAATTCAAATTTCATCGGGCTCATCCTTGTCGGAAAGATTACGATGGCGGCCCTCTCGCGCGTAGATATGTTTGGAAGCGGACAGAAACCCAATGATTTTTATTTGTACATTGATGAATTTCAAAGTGTTACGACGCCGTCCATATCCACCATTCTCTCCGAGGCGCGCAAATACCGACTATCGCTCAATGTCGCGCATCAACATATCTCGCAACTTACCGAAGAAATAAAAAATTCCGTGTTTGGCAATGTGGGTTCAATGGCGGTGTTCCGCGTGGGGCCGGAGGACGCGGAATTTCTTGAAAAGAAACTTGCGCCAACTTTTACCGCGCAGGATATAACAAAGCTCGATAATTACAATGCCTATGTCAATATGCTTATTGATGGACAACCATCCAAACCGTTTAACATTGAATTAGTTCCTCCCGAAAAAGGAAATGTCGCGCTTGCGGAAAAAATAAAGGAACTTTCCTATCTAACATACGGCAAACCGCGTGAAGAAGTGGAAGAGGAGATCTTTGGGCGATATCAAGGTAAAAAAGAGCAAAGGATTTCCTAGACATTATTTTAAAAACAAGGTCTGACGAAAATTTGTATTGCAAAAAAGAATAAAGAGGATTATAATTCAAATAGGGTTATTTAAGATATTGACTCCATGGATTTTACATTAAGGGATTTCATATACATATATGCTTTGGCATATATGCGAGAAAGCCCACCTAGTATTACTAGGGCCAATATCAAATAACCCTTAAAGGACCTTTTCGCCCCTGCGAAGGGGTTTTTTAAATTGAATGAAAGTTCGTCTGTGCTGTATAATTGTTGCATGCCCCCTCGCTCTTCCGCTTTCCCTAAGTTTCTAATCTTCTTCCTTATTGCGATTTTTATCGTTCAGATATTTGCGGTAAAATATTATTGGTATTGGACGATGAGATGGTTTGATATGCCGATGCATTTTGCGGGAGGCGTGTGGCTCGCCGGTATAGCAATATGGTGGAGGTTTTTTAGGGGGGGCTTTGTTGGGGAGAATATGAATCCCCACAGATTTCTCCATTTTGCTTTGTGGGGCGCCCTAGCGGCATTTATCATAGGGTTTGGGTGGGAAATTTATGAATCAATTGTCTCTATCATAACCATAGGACATATTAATGACATTATTGATACGGGAGGAGACCTTTTCTTTGATGTTTTGGGAGGGTTGGTGTATGCGGTATGCGCATACAAAATATCAAAATATCAAAATAGTGAAATAGTAAAACAATAAATTATTCATTATTAACTATTTATTATTTTATGCTTAAACTTGGATTTTATGGCGCCGCTGGAGAGGTTACGGGATCAAACCATTTGATTGAAGGAGGCGGGGTAAAAATTTTAATTGACTGCGGGTTTTTCCAGGGGATGAAAGTTTGCGATGATAAAAACAATAAGCCATTTGCGTACGACCCTAAAACCATTGACGCTCTTTTTGTAACGCACGCCCACCTTGCCCACATCGGTCGCATCCCCAAGCTTTTCAATGAGGGGTTTAAGGGGAAGGTCTATTCTACTCCTCCCACGCGACAGATTGCATTGCTGATGCTTCAAGATACAGTGCGTGTTATTGACCGCGAAGCAAAAACCGATGGGCACGAACCTTTGTATCGCGAAGATGCGGTTTCTCGCACAATGGAACAATGGGAAACTGTTCCCTATGACGATGATGTGGTGATAGGAGATCTTCATATCAGGTTTCGCGATGCGGGGCACATTCTCGGTTCGGCGATGCTTGAAATAGAAAGAAACGGAAAGAAGCTCGTTTACTCCGGAGATTTAGGAAACTCTCCCTCTCTTCTTCTTCCTGACACCGCGCTTCTTTCGCATATTGATTATTTGGTTATGGAAGCCGTGTATGGAGACAGGCACCACGAAGACCGCGCCCCACGCACGCGTATTTTAGAGGGAGCAATAGAGGATGTGGTGAAGAAGAGGGGGGTATTGATGATCCCCGCATTTTCAACAGAGAGGACCCAAGAACTTCTCTATGAATTAAATGAGCTTGTTGAGAGCAAAAGAATCCCGGAAATCCCCGTTTTTGTTGACTCACCGCTTGCTATCAAGGTGACGGACATCTATGATAAAAATCAAGCATACTTTAACAAAGAAACGCAAGTAGACATTAAAGAAGGGGATGAGATATTCAAGTTTCCACGCCTTCGTTTTACCAAGAGCGCCGAGGATTCTATCGCTATTAAGGATGTTCCGTCGCCCAAGATCATCATTGCGGGTTCTGGGATGTCTAATGGGGGACGCATTCTCCACCATGAGAGAAATTATTTGAGTGACCCTAAAAACACACTCCTTCTTATTGGTTTTCAGGCGGTTGGTACGATGGGGAGAGCTATTCAAGAAGGAATTAAGAAGGTAAATATCTTTCACGAAGAAATTTCTATCCGAGCAAAAGTAATGACGATTAACGGGTATTCAGCCCATAAAGATATGAATGCGCTCCTTGAATTTGTGGAGATGATGCAAGACACAGTTAAAAAAGTGTTTGTGGTGCACGCGGAACCAGGGCCGGCGCTCTTTTTTGCTCAGCGGCTTCGTGATTATCTCGGTATTGATACGCGAATTCCCAAA
>CAYIHV010000063.1:0-4250 GCA_964363315.1 uncultured Candidatus Saccharibacteria bacterium | reverse complement strand
GATGTTCGTCGCGGAGTTTTGTAAGCTCTGACTCGCGTGTGGAGCGCGCTCCGCCATCCGTTTTTTTAAGTCCTTTCGTCTTTATACCGAGCTTGTCAAACAAAACTTCTCCAAGCTGTTTCGGCGAATTCATATTGAACTCCATCCCCGCAGTTTCATAGATAACCGCGGTAATCAGCTCGAGCTTCTTATGGTATTCAAGAGAAAGTTTTTTAAGGTACGGAACATCAATGAGGATGCCGAATTTTTGCATATCATCAATAATAGGGATGAGCGGTATTTCAATATCAAGGTACACGGCCCCCAAATTCTGTTTATCAATTTCCGCCTCAAGAGTGGAAAATGCTTCCGCAAAGTTTTTCTTATGAGTCTGTCGCAAAATATCTTCAAGTGACGGGGTCGTGATGTCAGAGTTGGAGAGCCACAGCGCAATCTGCGCGTGCTTAAAAGAAAGGGGGTCAATATTTTCTTCCTTGTCCGCCAGAGCTTTAGTGTCGGCGGAATCTTTTTTTTCAAGAGACTCGGTAACGGGAGTGCCACCCACAAGCTCGCGCACGCGGTTGCGAAGTCCGCGAAACTCAAGCTCCGCGAAAAGTTTTTCTGCGCGCTCAACATCAAAATTTTTAATCCATTCTTTTGGAGGAAGAACAAACTCCATAGGAGCATCACGCCGTACCGTTGCAAGTGTTTTTGAAAAAAGAGCTTCTTCTTCTCCTTCTTCAAGGAGCTTAATAATCCGCGGAGATATCCCGACGGCGCGAAACTCCGCATAATCTTTTTTGGCATCCTGTTTTAATTTTTTATAAATGTTTTCAATGGACCCAAAATTAGTGATGAGTATCGTTGCTGTTTTTTCCCCTATACCCGCAATGCCGATAATATTATCCGAAGGGTCGCCACGAAGCCCTTTATAATCGGGCAAGAGTTTCGGTTCAAAAGAGAATCTCTCTTTAACAGCTTTTTCATTATAAAGAATAGTGTCGTTGATGCCTTTTTTCAAAGTGTACACAAGGACACGGTCATCTGAAACGAGCTGGAGGGTGTCCATATCTCCTGATGCGATGATGACACGGAGATTTTTTTCATTTTTTGTTTTTTCCACAATCGTCGCAAGCAAATCATCTGCTTCAAACCCGACAAGTTCGTATGCGGGAATAGAAAACGCAGAGAAGACATCGCGCGCGCGTTTTATTTGATGAATGAGCGCGTCCTCGGCTTTTGCGCGCCCTTGTTTATACGCATCATACGCTTCGTGACGAAAAGTTGGTTGAGGCAGATCAAAACATCCCGCAATATAATCTGGCTTTAGGTCTTTGATGATCTTGAGGAGCATTGCAACAAGCCCGTATGTTCCGCCAGTCGGTTCGCCCGTGCTTGAAACAAATTCAGGAAGCGCATGATACGCGCGATGAAGGATTGCGTGCGTATCAAGGAGGATAAGTGTTTTTGTTGGTGTTTTTTTCATTGAAATTAAAAACGGATGTTTCGTGTTGTGTCGTCCACATATTCAAAAGAAATTTTTATCATATCTTTTGGCATCGCGCTCGCAACTTGTTCTGGCCATTCAATAAAAACTATGTTTAATGGTTCAGCGCAAATGTCATTCCAGCCGAGCGCGGACATTTCATCTCCTGAATGCAGGCGGTACGCATCAATGTGAACAAGTTTTGAAAAAGATTTCTTCAAAAGCGATCCATTGGGGATAGAATAGATCTTCTCAAGAACAAATGTTGGACTCGTGATTACATCGGTAATCCCCAAAATGGTTGCGACACATTTTACGAATGCCGTTTTCCCCGCGCCTAAGTTTCCCGAAAGCCCCACGATGGTCGCTTGTTCTTTTCGCGGTTGAATAATAAGCGTATGCAAAAAATTCTCCGAAAACAAGCGCATCTCTTCTAAACTTCTTACTATTTTCCCTTTTTTATCCATCGCTAATTCATCTTACCATTTTGGGGTTGAATGTAGAATGTTGAATATGGAATGGAAATGGATACAAAAAAACCCGCTTTTTGGCGGGTTTTTTTGTATCCATTCTACTTTCTATTTACTATTTTCTATTTCATTAAACCTTAACCATATATTGCCCATAAAGATAATTCCCGAGAAGAACAAGGATAAGTAGAAAAATAACGAGGAGAATCCATCCAAAGAGTGTTGTGGGAAGGAACGAGCCCGAGCCAAAGAGCGATGCGCCAAGGAGAGAGCTTGCTTGCTCGCCGTGTTGTATCACATATGCGACAGCGTCACCTTGCGCCTCTGAACCACTGGTATAAACCATATTGGCGGTTACCACGACAAGCTGTCCTTTCGTGAGTCCTCTGTCTGCAATAGCTGTTACAAAAACTTCCCCCGTATCACCTTTCGCAAGTGTTCCTATTTCAATATTGAGTGCATTGTCCGCTTTTGAGATAATTCCTTTGTCCGCGCTTACGATCGTTATGGATTGAGGGAATATGACGCGGAGGACAACATTTTTGACAGTTTGAGCGCTCTCATTCTTCCAAGTGGTGCGATATCCGCGTTGTTCGCCCCCCGTAATGATATCCGCGCCGCCATCAAGAGTGAGCAGTATGGGTGATTTTGTTTCTCCTGTGGTGGTGATTACCGTTGTGGGTTTTGGGGAAGTCGTCGTATCTTTAGGAACATTGATCACTACCGTATTGTCTACTGGCGCATTTGCGCTCCCCGTCGCCACAAAATTCATTATCGCGCCATATCCTTTACCATAAGGATTTTCCGCAACAACACGATAGTAATATGTCGTGCCTACGGTAAGTCCCGAAATAAGGTCAGAGTGCTTGATAGAAGGAAGTGATCCAACATTGAATGTTTGCGTCTTATTTCCAAGGTTGGTGTTCGTACCCCATTCAAACCATGCGTTTGACGGCTGATTTGCGGTGGTAAAGATAAGACCGTTTAGTTTTGCCACACTGCCCGTAAGCTCAGTTGCGAGAAGTGTCGTTGCCGAAGGAGCGGTGGAATATCCGCCCGTAAGCACATTGCTTGAATATCCAGAAGAGAACGAGAGCGCGTTGCCGTACACTGTTCCCTGCGAGTTGCGCGCTACCGCGCGATAGTAATAGGTAGTGTTGGGAACAAGTCCTGTCAATGTTGCGCTGTAATTTGACGCAATGTATCCTTGCGCGAGTTTCTGAGTTTCATTTCCAAAGTTTTGCGATCCACCCCATTCAAACCAACGAGTAGTATCGGTTGTGCCATTTGGGTCAACGAATCCATTGAGGACGGCAAAGTCGCCGGCAGTATCCGCATTGCGCGTGCTTACCAAAGGAAGTATATTGTAGCCACCACCTCCTCCATAGCTCGTAAAGAATGAAAGTGTATTCCCATACACGATTCCTTGAGAAGTCTGCGCTACCGCGCGATAGTAGTAAGTCGTGTTAGCAGACAACCCCGAGAGGATTGCCACATAGTTTACCGGAGCGGTGCCGTAAACATTTTGAGGGGTGGTATTGCCAAGTGAATAGGTGGGCCCCCATTCAAACCATGCGGTCGCGGAAATACCATTTCCATTTACAAAACCGTTCAAGAAAGCAGAATTGGTGGCAATGTTTGACGCAGTATTTGTCGTTATCAAAGACTGCGTACCGCCACCAGTCCCTGAAACCTGAAACGCAATCATAAGATTACCTTGTGTGTTCCATCCCGGAGCAACATCACCGATATTGATGCCTTGTCCTGTGAAAGCATTGTAGCCAGTCTGTCCCAAAGGCAATACTTGAGACCCCGTGACGGTCTGATTTGGACGCCATACCACATTGCCGTTAAAACTAAGACTTTGACTTGAGGAAAGGTTAAATGATGCCGTTCCTGAAACCATCTGCGCATTGTCAGCAACAACCGTTGCGGTAAAAGAGTGTACCGTGCCAACACCAGTAGTCTGCGGAGTTACAAAAATACGCACATTGGTAGCCGTATCAGGTCCCGTATTGTGGTAGTACACCGCAAGGTTTACAATATCTCCCGCATTTGCAGTCGCTGTCGTTGACCACGAAGCGCTTGATGAGGTTGGGCTTTGAGTGTAATTTCCCGCGCGAAGTGTCTGAAAATCAAGCGGGTCATTATTGAATACTGCCGCAGACGAAATCACGGGCACAGCAAAAACCGCAGCCACTGCAATCATTCCCGCTATTTTTGTAATAAAGTTTTTCATATAATTTAATAATTAATTAGGTCCGTTTTCTTATTTGAGAACAGGCCTATTTTCAAATTTTCGATTCATTCATTAA
>CAYIHV010000062.1:0-4341 GCA_964363315.1 uncultured Candidatus Saccharibacteria bacterium | reverse complement strand
CATGATAATACGGAGAGCAGGAGATTGGACGCGACCTGCCGAAAGACCGTAGCGAACTTTTTTCCAAATGAGCCCCGAGAGGTCGTACCCCACGAGGCGGTCAAGCACACGACGCGCTTCTTGCGCGACGCGTAAATTTTCGTCAATGATGCGCGGATGCTGGAGCGCCTCTTCAATCGCTTTTTTGGTAATTTCGTGAAAGACAATTCTTTTTGGTTTTTTGAGTTTGCACGCTTCCGCGATGTGCCACGCTATCGCCTCGCCTTCACGGTCGGGGTCTGTTGCGAGGAGGACTTCACTCGCTTTTTTTGCGAGAGTGTCAATTTCATGCACTACCGCCTCTTTTCCTTTTGAAATCTCATAGTGAGGGATGAAACCGCCGGGAATATCAATGGCCACCTTATTGCTTTTTGGAAGGTCGCGAATATGCCCCACGCTTGCCTTGACGACATATTCATCGCCAAGATATTTGCCAATAGTTTTCGCTTTTGATGGAGACTCGACAATGAGAAGTTTGTATTGTTTAACAGCCATTGAGATACATTAGTACTATGAAGTGATCTTTTTTGCAAATGATGGTCAACCCCCTTTACTATGTTATTTTTTCTATTTTTCCCATCTTTTCACGGATAGTGCCCTTGATTTCAAGAACAGTGAGCGTTGAGAGTGTTTGCGGGGAAGAGAGGTTAGACAGAGAGAGGATTTCCTCGCGTGAACGAGGTTCATCAAGAAGAATAAGGATTGCTTGTTCTTCTGGCGTGTACAGCGTGAGGTCAAGCGTGCCCATTTGCTGTTCCACAAAACCAAGTTCTCCGAGAAGGTCAATTGCGCTCGTAATAGGAGTTGCCCCCTGTTTTAGGAGTTTGTTGGTGCCTTTTGATGTTGCCGAAAAAATTGAACCGGGGACGACAAATACATTTTTATTATAATCAAGAGCGAGGCGCGCCGTGATGAGCGTACCCGATTGCTCTTCTGCTTCAATAATGAGAACCCCTTGCGAGAGTCCCGCCATAATGCGATTTCTTTGTGGAAATGTCCATGGCGCGGCGCGGAGATCTGGTTCGTATTCTGACAGGAGCGCGCCACCGTTTTTGATGATTTCGCGCGCGAGGTTTGCATGCGCGCGCGGGTAGATGACCATTGGATCAAGCCCTGACCCGGGGACAGCAACCGTACAGAGTCCGGCATCAAGCGCGGCGCGGTGAGCGATACCGTCAATACCGATAGCAAGCCCCGAAACGATACAAATGGGATATCCAGCAAGTCCTGAAATAATACGCTCGGTTGCCTCCCGTCCGTATGCCGTATATTTCCGCGAACCGACAACAGCGAGATAATAATATTGCGTAGGGTCGGGAAGTTTTCCTCTCATATAAAGTTCATCGGGTGGTTCTGGAATCTCATTGAGCGCTTGCGGAAAATCATTGGGTAAAATCTTTTGAATATTCTCAGACATCTAATTATTCTATCATTTTTGCGCCGCGCGCGCCCGTCTTTGTTAATATTAGAAAGGCATTTTGAAAAAATTGGGTGGGGAGGTATACTACATCATATGTTAGACATAAAATTTATCCGCGAGAATAAGGATTTGGTTGCTTTGGGCGCAAAGAAAAAACATATTGATTTTAATGTTGATGAACTCCTCGCTGTTGATGATTCTCGGCGCGCTATCCTTGCTGAAGTAGAGACGATGCGCGCAAGTCAAAATACGACAGCAACTGCGGTCGCGCAGGCAACGAATGCTGAAGACCGCGAAAAAATGATTACAGAGTCAAGATTGCTCAAAGACACGCTACAAAAAAAAGAAGAAGAACTTTCTGAAGTGATGAAGAAATGGCAGGGCTTGATGCTTCAAGTTCCCAATATTCCTGATATGTCGGTGCCTGAAGGTACAACTGATGCGGAAAATATTGAGGTGCGGGTATGGGGAGAGGTTCCAAAATTTGATTTTGAACCAAAAGATCAAGTAACCCTCATGGAAGGACTTGATATGGTGGACTACGATAGAGGTACAAAAGTCGCCGGTTTCCGCGGGTATTTTCTAAAGAATGATGCCACGCTTTTAAACTTTGCGCTCTGGCAGTTTGTTCTCAATAAATTTGTAGCAAAAGGGTTTACTCCGGTGATAGCGCCATCCCTTCTTAAGAAAGAATCATTTGTTGGAACAGGGTTTCTTCCCCAAAACGAGGAGGATCTTTATAAAACGCAGGACGGAGATTATCTCGCGGGGACGGCTGAAGTGGGGATGATGGGTTATTATATGGATGAGATTTTGAAAAAGGAAAATTTTCCGAAAAAATTTATCGCATTTTCTCCGTGCTTTCGTCGCGAAGCTGGAAGTCACGGCAAGGATACCAAGGGTATTGTGCGCGTTCATGAATTTTTCAAAATGGAGCAAGTTGTTTTGTGCGAAGCAAACCACGAAGAGAGTGTGAAGTATCACGAAGAACTCACGGCGCTTTCAGAGGAGATTATGCAGGATTTAAGAATCCCTTATCGTGTGGTGGTGAACTGCGGAGGCGACCTTGGTCTCGGGCAGGTAAAAAAGTATGACATTGAAGCGTGGGTTCCCTCCGAAGGCAAATATCGCGAGACGCACTCCGCGTCGTACTTTCATGATTTTCAAACCCGTCGTCTTAATATTCGATACAAAGATGCCGAAGGAAAACTCCGTTTCGCTCACTCCCTCAACGACACCGCCCTTGCAAGTCCGCGCATTCTTGTGCCCCTTGTTGAAAATTATCAAAATGCGGACGGCACCATAACCGTGCCAGAAGTTTTGTGTCAATATATGGGGAAGGACATCATTAAAAATAAAAAATAAAAGCGAAAAACTAAAAGATATCATTATTTTCATTTTTAGTTTTTTATCTGTATTTTTTATTTTTCCCGCCTGCCATCGCCTGACTGTTCCTTTTGAGCGACAGGCAGTGGCGGGCAGGTCGCTTTCAATTTTTATTTTGATATGTTGCATCTTTTTTATAAAACCTTGGCGGTGATAATTCTACTGCTGTTATTTTTTGTGACGGGGGGAGGAATATCTCAAAACGGCAAGTGGAAAATTGAACAGATTCAAGTTGAGGGGACAAACGAATCCGACCGAAACAAGCTACTCTTGTTTACGCAAGAGAAATTAAAAGGGAATTATCTTTTTATGTATGCGCGGGAGAATAGTTATTTGTTTCCGAAGCGAGAGATAGAAGAAGGTATTCTCCATGAATTTCCACGCTTGAAAAATGTGAGGGTGTCGCGAATTGATTATCACACACTCTCGCTCACTGTTGCCGAACGAGAACATTTTGCTCTGTGGTGCGGTGAGGAGTTTTTGAGCGCGCATATACTTGAAGACTGTTGGTTCATCGATAATACAGGTTTTGTTTTTGAACACGCACCGACATTTTCTACGGGAGTATATTTTGAAGTGTATGGAGCGCTCGAGAGGGCCGGAGAAGACACTCCGTTGCGCGCGGTATTACCGAGAGGGCGTTTCAATCTTGCTCTTTCGTTTATGCAAGAGCTACAAAAAGAACATATCTCACTATTAAGAATCTTTATAAAACCCGAGGAGGAATACGGTGTCGTCGTTAATTCAAGCGAGCATAATCCATATCTTCGTGATACTGAAATATTATTTAAAGAAGGGCAGGATTCAAGTATGCTTATAAAAAATCTTCTTGCCGCCCTCCCCGTGCAATTCCCCATCGGGAGTGTGCTTATAAAGAAACTTCTCTACATAGATCTCCGCTTTGGGAATAAGATATATTTCGGTTTTGAAAAATGAAGACTAAAGAAAAAAAATTAGACGGACCTAATCTTGGATTTTGGGACAAACTGCCAAAACCTTTTTTTGCATTGGCGCCAATGGCGGATGTGACCGATGTGGCGTTTCGGCAAATGATTGCAAAATATAGTCGACACGGGGAAAAGGGTGGGGGTCCGGATGTTTTTTGGACGGAGTTTGTTTCCGCAGACGGGTTGTGTAGCACGGGGAAAGAAACGCTCCTTCGCGACCTTGCTTATACCAAAAGGGAGCATCCTATTGTTGCGCAAATATTCGGTTCAAATCCTAAGCACATAGAAAAGGCGTCACGACTTATTGCCAAACTTGGTTTTGATGGTATTGATATTAATATGGGATGTCCAGATAGAAGTATTGAAAAGCAGGGGGCAGGGGCGGCACTTATGAAAAATCCAAAGGAAGCGCAAGAAATCATTCGCGCCGCAATGGCAGGCGCGCCTCACTTGCCCGTCTCGGTAAAGACGCGCATTGGGTACCATAGAGAAAATCTTGAAGAGTGGATGGGGGCTATCCTTGAAACAAGACTGGCAGTTATCACTGTG
>CAYIHV010000061.1:0-4457 GCA_964363315.1 uncultured Candidatus Saccharibacteria bacterium | reverse complement strand
ACAGTTTTAAGTTTTTGAGGAATATGTAGGATACTTGGACATCCAACATCCAAGTAACCAAGAATCAACAAAAAAACACCATGTGGTGTTTTTTTGTTGCGTTGAGGATTGGAATTCAACTGCGCAGTAAAACTGTCTCGTATTCCGTTCTCGAGCCGTCCCCGGCGAGGTCCATGTAGTTTCCTTGGTGTTGTGTAGATAAACTATGGTAAGATATACAAATAAAGAGGAGAATAAATTATTGGACTTTAATTTTTTGGAATTTACTAAGGAGAGACCTTAGTAAAAGATATTATGAAAAAGACACGAGTAGCCATTAATGGATTTGGTCGTATAGGGAGGGCATTTTATAAACTTGCGCGCGCAAGATCCGAGTTTGAAATCGTCGCGGTGAACGATCTCGGCGATCCTGAAAATATGGCGTATCTTCTTAAGTACGACACTGCGTACGGCAAGGCGGGTTTTGAGGTTGAGGTTGTCGCTGGTAATGAACCGGGTTTTATTGTCGGTGGGCAAAAAGTAATTCTCGTTCAAGAAAAGGAACCGACCAACCTTCCGTGGGCGAAATACGATATTGATATTGTCGTGGAATCAACAGGATTTTTTACGAGTCCTGAAAAGGCGAATGTACACCTGACGCAAGGAGCGAAGCGTGTCGTGGTAACCGCGCCGATGACGGGGGACGATATTCCAGAGGTAAGGTGCATTACCGCGCTTATGGGGATCAACGATGGTGAACTCGCAAATGCAAAAATTTCTTCAAATGCTTCCTGTACCACCAATGCGGCAAGTCCCGTGGTGTGTATTTTGAACGAAACTATCGGCATAGAAAAAGCGATATTAAATACGACGCACGCATACACGGGCACGCAGAAAATCGTTGATGGTCCCGGAGGAAAAGATTTACGCGGTGGTCGCGCGGGCGCGCAAAATATGATTCCTGCATCAACCGGCGCGGCGCACGCTATCACCGAGGTGGTAAAAGACTTGAAAGGAAAGTTTGACGGCATTTCAATTCGCGTGCCGGTCATTACGGGCTCTATCGCGGATGTGACTTTTATCGCGAAAAGAAATACGACGGTTGAAGAAGTGAATCAAATTCTCCGTGATGCGGCGAAAGACCCCCGCTGGGAGGGAGTCTTTACGGTGAGCGAAGAGCCCATTGTTTCTTCTGATATTGTCGGCGAGCTCTATGGCTCTATTGCCGACCTTGACCTCACACGCGTGGTAGATGGGAATCTTGTGAAAGTGATGGCGTGGTACGATAATGAAATGGGGTATACGAATACATTAGTGAAGCATGTGGTTAAGGTTGCGAGTTACTTGTAACGAACAACTAACAACAAACAACCGTGGCACAAAAATTCAGATTTCTTGAGTGGCAAGTATATCGAGATTCAAAAAGTTTGTTTACCGATATCTTAGGCATTGTAAATAAACTTCCACAGAAATACCGTTTTGATCTTGGTGGTCAAATTACTCGTTCTGGTTTTTCGATAATGCTTAATATTGCAGAAGGAAGTGGAAAAGCTACAGACAAGGATTTTAATCGATACCTCGATATTTCTCTAGGGTCGTTGTATGAAGTAGTTGCGTCACTTGATATATTGCGCGATAATAAGATAATCACAGAAGAGGAATTTCAAAATTTGTTTAATAAAAGTTCGGTAATTTCCGATCAGCTTGGAGGATTCAAAAAGAAGTTAAAGAATTTGTCGTAAGTTGTTTGTTGTAAGTTGTAAGTAACATCTATGAAAATCTACATCGGCACCGATCATGCGGGGTTTGAACTTAAAGAGAAGCTCGTTCCGTTTTTGAAAGAGTTCGGGCATACGGTGGAAGATTTTGGCGCGTACACATACAATACCGAGGATGATTATCCCGATTTCATTCGTCTTGTTGCCGAAGCGGTTGCGCGCGACCCAGAGTCAAAAGGATTTATTTTGGGCGGGTCTGGGCAAGGCGAAGCGATGTGCGCGAATAGGGTAAAGGGCGCGCGCGCCACCGTGTACTATGGAGGGGCTGTGGATATTGTGGTGCTCTCGCGCGAGCATAATGATGCGAACATTCTTTCTCTCGGCGCGCGATTTATTGACTACGAAGAGGCGAAAGAAGTCGCGCGCGTATGGCTCGAGACGCCATTTTTAGGAGATGAAAGACATACGAGGAGAATAAAGAAGATAGATGAAACCAAATTTAACAAACAACAAACAATAAACAACTAACGACGAAAATTCGTCTGCGTTATTGTTGAGTGTTGTTCGTTGTTCGTAGTAAGTTATTTTTTTATGATTGAGATCATTCCCGCCATAATGCCAAGAAATTACAATGATCTCGCAGAAAAGATCGGTCTTTTTGCAGGCGTGGTGTCTCTTATACAGATTGATGTTATGGATGGCAAATTTGTGCCAAATCGCACATGGCCATATAATCCGGGCGATCAACATTTTGAAAAGATTTATAAAGAGGAAGAGGGAATGCCAGAATGGGGGATTATTGATTTTGAGGTTGACCTTATGATCCGAAAACCTGAAGATGTCGTGGAGAAATGGGTTATGGCGGGAGCAGAGCGTATTATCATACACAATGAGGGAGTAAGTGATTTTGATAAGATTCGCGATATTGTGCCAAAAGGGACAATAGAGCTTGGAATTGCATGGAGTCCATCAACCCCACTTTCTTCTATTCTGCCATATCTTGACCGTGTTGATTTTGTGCAGTGTATGGGAATTGCGCAAATTGGCTTTCAGGGCGAGCCGTTTGACGAACGGGTTATTGAACAGATCCGCTCACTTCACAAGATTGCGCCCGATATGCCTATCAGCGTAGACGGCGCGGTAAATTTTGAGACCGCAGAAATACTGGTAAAAGCTGGAGCGACACGCCTTGTTTCCGGTTCGGCGATCTTAAAGAGTGGCGATGTTTCAAATGCTGTTCTTGAGTTGAGAAATTTGGTACAATAAAGAAAGTAGTAGAATATTTGAATATCAAAATAGTGAAATATTCCCTGAACTATTTAATTATTAGCTATTGATTATTTTGATATTAACTATTTATTATTCCTTATGGTTCACCTCCACGACGATAAAATAAAGTTCCTTGAAGAAAAAGCGATTGAAGTTCGCAAGTCTATTATTGAGGCGCTTGTTGAAGCAAAGAGTGGGCACACGGCGGGGCCTCTCGGTATGGCGGATATTTTTACGGCATTTTATTTTCATATTCTCAAGCACGATCCAAAAAATCCTGAATGGGAGGAGCGTGACCGCCTCGTCCTTTCCAACGGACATATTTGTCCAGTGCTGTACTCGGCGATGGCGCATAGCGGGTATTTTCCCGTGGAGGAAATGAAGACACTTCGCAAGTTCGGCACGCGACTTCAAGGACATCCTCACCGTGAATATTTGCCGATGTTGGAGACGAGCTCGGGTCCGCTTGGACAGGGGCTCTCGCAGGCAGTCGGTATGGCTATCGTTGACCGCCTTGATCGCGGGCAAAATTCAAATAGAACGGTTTACTGTTTTCTTGGCGATGGTGAATTGAACGAAGGGCAAGTATGGGAGGCGGCGATGCTTGCTGGTCGCGAGAAGCTTCACAATCTTGTTGCAATTGTTGACCGCAACAACATTCAAATTGATGGGTATACCGAAGATGTGATGCCGCTTGAACCTCTTGCGCTCAAATGGGTGGCATTTGGCTGGCATGTGCTTGAGATTGACGGGCACAATATGGAAGCGATCGTTGACGCGGTAGATACGGCGCGCGCGATTTTTGAAAAGCCCTCAGTCATCATTGCTCATACAATCCCCGGCAAAGGGGTTGAGTCGTTTGAGCAAGATTACAAATGGCACGGCAATCCGCCCAATAAAGAACAGGGTTCAAGCGCGCTCGCCGAGCTCCGCACGCTTGGTGGGCAGATTGTGAGTGAGCATGAATAGGATAGTCAATGGTCAATAATAAATAATAAATAGAAAATGCAAGAAATAAAAACAGGAATATATAAGCATACAAAGACGGGAAATAAATACCGTGTAATATGTTCAGCGAAACACAGCGAGACTTTGGAAGATTTAGTTGTTTATGAAGCCTTATACGAAAATGAAAAATCAAAATTCTGGGTTCGACCAGCTGCGATGTTTACAGAATTGGTGACTGTCAATGGAGCAGAGATGCCAAGATTTATTTTTTTAAAAACATAATATGACTATACCACTCAATCCCAAACTTTTTGATACTGATATAGAACAGGCGCCGATCCGCGCGGGATTTGGCGAAGGGCTACTCGTTGCGGCGCGCGCGGATGAACGGGTCGTGGGGCTTTGTTGTGACTTGACCGAATCCACCAAAATGGAAGCATTCGCAAAAGAGTTTCCATCGCGGTTTTTTGAAATGGGGATAATGGAGCAATCAATGGCATCGGTCGCGTCCGGTATGGCGGCGATGGGGAAGGTTCCGTTCAT
>CAYIHV010000060.1:0-4466 GCA_964363315.1 uncultured Candidatus Saccharibacteria bacterium | reverse complement strand
TCATATTGTCTGCTCCTTGTCGTCCGTTGATTGCTGTTCTGTTGTCTGTTGTCTGTTGTCTGTTGATAGTCCTTTTTTGTATTCTGAAATATCGCGCAAATGGAGTGAAGCGGAACCTTTTTTATGTATCAACCCTTTCCCTTTTACCATATCAGACCATTTACGATGTCTTTCTTTGAATTTATTCCCCAAAACCCCCACGGAGTACAGTATATCGTGAGCAACTGTGTAAAACAAAGCGAGAGTAAATGCACGAGCCCTCATCAGATACTTCGTGCAAAATATATACCACCCCTCATTCATAATCTTGTACAAATTACTATGGAGCTCCTTCTCAATCCCCTCAATAAGAGATAGCTTGTGTTCGCGAAGCGACACAAGTTTCCATCCAATCATTACAATGATGACAAAGAGAGAACAATAAAAGAGTGTGATGATAACTATCATTGGAGAAAAGGTATTCGTTAGCAGGTGTTAGGTGTTAAGATATGGGTATTCTAACACCTAAAGCCCATTTATCAACTACGCGCCGACCGAGAAACGGACAAAGCGTGCAACCACAATCTTTTCACCGAATTTTTGAGTACCTCCATCAATCAGTTGCTTGATGGTCATATCGGGATTTTTCACAAAATGTTGGAGGAGGAGTGTCTTTTCAGCAAAGTAAGTAGTGAGCTTTCCTTCCATCATCTTTGTTTGAATATCTGCGGGCTTGCCTGATTCGGAAACTTCCTTTTGGAACATCCCTTTCACTTTTACGCGCGCTTCTTCTGTGATATGATCTTCCTCTATGTATTCAGGGTTCATTGCCGAAATATGCATAGCAATGTCACGGGCAAGGGCGACAAACTCTTCGTTGCGAGCGACAAAATCAGTCTCGCAGGAAAGCTCTACAAGAGTGCCGAGCGTATGCCCGTGATGAATATACGCCTCAACAACCCCTGCGCCAAGAACACGATCGCTTTTCTTCGCCGCAATATCACCGCTCTTTTTACGGAGCAGAAAAAGGGCTTTCTCTTTATCTCCGTCTGCATCCTCAAGAGCTTTCTTGCACTGCATAACAGATATCCCCGTCATCTCGCGCAATTCTTTTATTTGTTCGATAGAAATCATTTTGGATAGTTAATAGTCAATAGTAAATAACATTAAATAAATATTCTACTATTTAGATATTTTGCTATTTTGATATTGACTCTCTCCCCTCTTTGAATGCCTGAACGATTTGTTCAACAAAAAAAGCAATGCTTGAAACGGAGCTGTCGTTGCACGGAACAGGAAAATCAATTCCCTTGAGGTTACAGTCTGAGTTAGCGAGCGCGATAATGGGAATATTAAAGAAACGCGCTTCATCAACAGCAATCGATTCTTTTTTAGGGTCAACAACAAAGAGGGCCGCGGGCATTTCTTTCATTGAAACAATCCCCCCAAAATTTCTCTCAAGGCGTTCAACATCTTTACTAATGAGAAGGCGCTCTTTTTTTGTATAGACCGAGAGTTCCCCTTTCTCGTTTTTAGAACGAAGATCTTCAAGGAGTGCAACGCGTTTCTTTATTTCGGGGAAATTGGTAAGCGCGCCACCAACCCACCTTTCAGCAACAAATGGCATATCAATGGAGAGCGCTCCATCTTCAACAATCTTTTTTGCTTCGTTCTTTGTTCCGACAAAAAGGATTTGTTTTCCTCCTTTAGCGAGTGATCTCACAAAATCTTTCGCGCGTTCAAGTTCAACACTTGTCTTCTCAAGGTCAAGTATTTCAACACCTTTTTTTGACCCAAAAATAAAATTCTTTACCGAAGGGTGACGGCGCGAACGCGAATAGCCAAAATGAGCCCCTGCGGCAAACATTCCGGCTATAAGATCTTTATATAATGGTTGTTTTGTATCCATCCCGTTAGAGATAGGAAATTATTAAATTTCCGTAATTAATTATTGATTATTAAAAATCTGACTTTTCACACATATAACACCCGCTAGACTCAATATAAAACGATATAATCTCTAACGGGATCCATAAGTTACGAAATCTTAGCAAAAACAGCTCAAAAATGCAAGTCCCCACACCTATTTTGCCATTGTTTTTATGTTCTGAACCGAACGCATTGCTTTATGTAGATTTCGGCAAGGATATGAGCGTAATAGCGATATCATTTTGTAAAAACAGAACGATTGCAAAATAGGTGTGGGGGCAAGTCCCTTAAAATGTACTAATTATACCCTCCCGCTTGAATATTAAACGCTTTATAATATTTTCCTTTCAAACTCATCAAATGGTAATGGTTACCACTTTCCGCAATCCTCCCGCCTTCCATCACATAAATCCTATCCGCATTGCGAACAGTAGAAAACCTGTGTGAAATAATAATTACCGTCTTTTTTTTGAAAAAATCATAAATATGCCCAAAAATCTCCGCTTCCGAAACCGCGTCAATAGAGGCCGTAGGCTCATCAAAGATAACCACCGGAGAATCCCGATAAAAAAATCTTGCGATCGCTATCTTCTGCCATTGCCCCGTGCTTGGACGCGTGCCACCCTTAAACTTTTCGCTCAACACTTGGTCGTATCCATTTTTATAATTGGAGATAAATGAATTAACATTTGCCTTATTTGCCGCCTCCAACATTTTCGTCTCATTTGGTTCTCTTCGTGAATCCCCCAGAAGGATATTCTCTTTTAATGTTAATGGCCTATAAGTATTATAATCCTGAAACAATACGCCGAGATTTTTATACCAGCTATCTATTTTAGTTTTTCATTTTCAGCTTTTCGTTTTTAACTCCCCGCCTCCGCCACGCAAGCATTTAGGATATCATCAATATTCCCCAAAAATATTTTTTCTATATTGCTCCACGACTGTTTAATGCGGTGGTCGGTAACTCTGTCTTGTAAAATATTATAGGTACGGATTTTTTCCGAACGGTCGCCAGTGCCTATTTGCCCCTTGCGGTCTGCCGAAACATCACTTTCTTTTTTTGCACGATCTATATCCTCAAGTCGTGCCATAAGCATTGACATCGCCTTTTCACGGTTTTTGAGCTGACTTCGCTCACTCGTGCAACGCACCGCAAGACCCGTTGGGCGATGAATGATGCGCACTGCCGTCTCAACTTTATTTACATTCTGCCCACCTGCGCCACCCGAGCGAGAAAATTCCATTTCAAGGTCGGCAGGATTTATTTCAAAATGTTTCTCGGGGAAAATAGGGAGTATAACCACGGATGCAGTCGAGGTATGCACGCGTCCCATCTTTTCCGTAGCGGGAATTCGCTGGACGCGATGCACGCCCGTCTCCCATTTGAGCAAATCAAAGGCTTCACTGCTCTTTATCTCAAAAGAAGCCTCTTTGTATCCGCCTGCCTCGCTCAACGATTCATCAAGTTTCTTAAACCCCCATCCTTTCTTTTCCGCAAACCGAGAGTACATCACGGCAAGGTCACGAGCAAAAATAGCCGCTTCTTCCCCGCCCGCGCCCGCGCGCACTTCTAAAATAATCTCTTTTGGTTTTTCCTCTTCTTCTTGATCCGCCTTGAGAATCTCTTTCATCTGATACTCAAGAGTGTCTATCTGCGCGCGAAGTGTCGCGATTTCCGCCTCTCCAAGTTCCACCATACTCGGATCACTTTTAATCATCTCTTTCAGTTGTTCCTCCTCGCCAAACAACCGCTCGTATTCTCCAGCAAGATACCGCGTTTTATGATTAACTTTTAAAATTTCTAGGTCCATAACATATTTAATTATACAAAAGAAAAGCCCACGATGAAACAATGCGTGGACTTCCTTTGTTTGCAGTTATTTCTTTGAGACAGCTTCTTGGCGTTTTTTGAAACGCTCCACGCGTCCGCCGGTATCAAAAACTTTTTTCTCACCCGTAAAAAATGGGTGGCACGAACTACAAACCTCCACTTCAATTTTTGGTAGAGTTGATCCGACCATAAACTTCGCTCCGCATCGGCACAAAGCAGTTACCGCAGGGTGATAAACTGGATGTATTCCTTTCTTCATAAGTAAAGGGACTATATCAGAATAATGCTTTTTATGCAAGAATAATACGAATGCGGGTAACTAAAATTTCGTTTAGTGTGTTAAAATATCCTTTTTGTAGTGATGCTGGTATTGCATCACGCTGTCTGCATAAAATTCAATCAAACTATGAATCGAAAAATATCCTATATCATCATATTCGGTCTTGTGGTTATGGGTAGTAATACTCTTTCGAAATATATCCCAAAAGTCGCCGTGTCTAAAATAAACACTGCGACGAGTGAATCCAAGAATCTCGCAAGTGTAGCCTCGTCCGAAGTTGCCACCTCCCCTGTTGTCCGCGTGATTGACGGAGACACGATCGTCGTAGAGATAAACGGCGCGCAAGAAAAAGTGCGCCTCATCGGGGTTAATACCCCCGAGACCGTCAACCCGCGGAAACAGGTTGAGTGTTTTGGGAAAGAAGCGTCCGCGTTTGTAAAAAAT
>CAYIHV010000059.1:0-4535 GCA_964363315.1 uncultured Candidatus Saccharibacteria bacterium | reverse complement strand
TCCGTAAAGCGTTTGAAGCGTTTACCCTCGAAGACGATCTCCGTCGCGAAGCGTCAAATTCCATTAAACGCCTGAAAGACATAAAAGCATTTCGTGGCTTGCGTCATATGAAAGGACTCCCAGTACGGGGACAGCGCACAAAGACGAATTCGCGTACCGTGCGCGGAAATGTGAGAAAGACAATGGGGTCAGGGCGTCGTAAAGAAGAGAAGAAATAATCAAATGGTGAAAAAACAAACTGTCACTAAAGAGAATAAAAAGGAATCCGCCTCAACAAGCGTACTTCCGCGCATTTCAAAAAAGAAACACATTGAGGGAATACTTTTTGTGCAATCTTCTTACAACAATACGAAGGTCTTGCTTTCTGATAAAAAGGGAAATGCTCTCGCTTGGTCGTCCTCCGGCTCGCTTGGTTTTAAGGGCGCAAAAAAAGGAACTCCTTTCGCCGCGGCAAAGGTCGGGGAACTTTTAGGAGAAAAAGCGGTTGCGGCAGGAATTAAAGAAGTAGATGTGGTGGTCAAGGGGGTAGGGTCAGGAAGAGAGAGCACAATTCGCGCTTTTAGCTCAAAAGGGATTGATATAACCTTAATTCGCGATGTGACTCCTGTTCCACACAATGGGCCCAAGCCAAAGAAGCCGAGAAGGATTTAGAAAATTAAGGAACGAAGCGACTATAATTTTTTAAATCATCCGCACCTTGCTTCTTAATTACAAAATCAACCTATTTGCCGTCAAAGAAAATTAACTATATGATTACTGATCAAAAATGCAAGAAATGTCGGCGCGCGGGAGAGAAACTCTTTTTGAAAGGGGAGCGTTGTTTTACCCCTAAATGCGCAATGGAGAGAAAACCCTACCCTCCGGGGAAACCTATCGCTGAACGCAAACATCGTTCAAATGTTACGGAATATGGCGCTCAAATGCGCGAGAAACAAAAAGTACGCAATACATATCGCGTAAGCGAGAAGCAGTTCAGTGGATATGTAAAAGAAGCTACTCGCAAACAAGAGATTCTCCCCGCGGAGTTTCTCCTTGAAGCTCTTGAGACTCGTCTTGACAACATTGTTTTTCGAGCGGGGATTGCGAATTCTCGCTCCCTTTCCAGACAGATCGTTGCGCACGGACACATTACCGTTAATGGTCGTCGCGCCAACATCCCTTCTCGTAGGGTAAAAGTTGGCGATGTAATTGCTGTTCGCCCGGGGAGCAGGGGTTCAAAACTTTTTGAGGCATTGGGGGAACGGATGGGGTCATTGACAATTCAGCCATGGCTCAAGGTTGTTCCAGAAAAGTACGAAGTGACAATCCAAGGTAAACCAAGTCTCAAGAAAGAGGAATCTTCATTTAATCTTACTTCGGTTATTGAGTTCTACAGTCGTTAATCAATGTTTGCGGGAAATAATCACACTTGTATTTATTAATGAGATGATGTATAATTATATCGTCTAATTTATTTTTTTCATAACCTAATTATGCTTGAATACAATATCACATTGCCATCACAGCCAAAAGTCATTTCAGAAGACGATATTAAGGGCGTATACGAGATAGAGGGCCTTTACCCTGGGTATGGGCATACGCTCGGCAACTCTCTTCGTCGCATTATTTTATCATCACTCCTGGGCGCCGCTGTTTCCACGGTCAAGATTGAGGGTGTTCCGCATGAATTTACTACCATTGATGGCGTAAAAGAAGATGTCATTACCATCCTGCTTAATTTGAAGAAAGTCCGTTTTAAGCTTGCGACAACGGAACCCCATGTCGCAACTCTTACCGTAAAGGGAAACAAGGAAGTAACGGCCGCTGATATAGAGGTCGGTGGACAGGTAGAAATTTTAAATCCGGAACAACATATCGCGACGCTCACCAATAGGAACGCTTCGCTTGTGGTTGAGTTAATGATAACAAAGGGTTTTGGATATGTTTCAAAAGAAGTTCATCAAAAAGAGAAAGTGGATATTGGCACGATTGCAGTAGATGCGATTTTTACCCCCATCCGTCGCGTAAACTACGAAGTTGACAATATGCGCGTTGGCAATCGCACAGATTATAACCGTTTAAGGATTACCGTTGAGACAGATGGAACGATTACTCCTCGTCGCGCTTTTGAATCTTCCATTGAAATTATGATTAACCAACTCAAATCTATAATCGGGTTTACTGGAAAGGAAGAAGTTAAAGAACAAGCGCCCGAAGAGAGTAGAGTTCCTAAGAAAAATGTGGTGGACAATGAATTCCTTAAAACACGCATTGAACAAATTGACTTGTCTACGCGCACGAACAATGCCCTCTTAAATGCGAATATCCGCACTGTTGGAGGACTCGCGCGAAAAACCGAAGAAGATTTGCTTGAAATTGATGGACTTGGAGATAAGGGGATTCAGGAAATTAAACGAGTCCTCTCTCAACACAACATCATCCTTAAGAATTAGTTTCCAAAAGACGATGAGTGTGGCGAATATATCTTTTGAGAACCCATTCTTTCAGGGAGAAATTATGAAAGGAACAAAATGTTTGCATAAAATATGAAAAAAGAGTAAGGTTACTACAATTATAGAGAGGAAGGGGTGGCGATTTTAACATCGCTTCGCTCGTTAGAATCAGCCATATGAAACACCATAAATCAATGAGAAAATTCGGAAGGGATCATGCGGGACGCTTAGCGCTTATGCGCAGTCTCGCTCTCGCTCTGATTAAAGAGGAGCATATAGAGACTACCGAGGCGCGCGCAAAAGAGCTCCGTCCTTTTATAGAGAAGTTGATAACGAAGGGACGCAAGGGCGATGTTGCTTCTCGTCGTTTAATTATTTCACAACTAGGTGGTACCGAGGGGGAGGAAGGGGCAAAGAAAATTATCGAGAATTTTGCGACAAGGTACCAATCTCGTCCGGGTGGGTACACAAGAGTGTTTAAACTTGCTCGTCGCGCGGGAGACGCGAGTAAGATGGCGATTATTGAATTTGTTTAGAATAAGATCATTAGCGATTAAACATATGACAACTCAACCTTATAAAATTGATGCGGAGGGGAAATCGGTGGGGCGTGTCGCGTCTCTCGCGGCGCAGATACTTATGGGCAAGACTTCTCCAGCATTCCAGAAAAATAACATAGCGGATGTTTGTGTTGTCATTGACAATGCCTCAAAAGTAGCTATCGCTTACAAGAAATTGAACGAAATTCGAGCAAAATCTTATTCGGGCTATCCCGGGGGACTCAAGGGGAATACCCTTGCTCACATGATTGAGAAAAAAGGATTCGGCAAAGTATTTACCCATGCTATTGAACGCATGATTCCTCGTAACCGCCTGCACAACGGACGAATGAAGCGTTTGACAGTAAACGAATAATAACAATATGACATCTAAGAATATCAAAAAAGAGAATAAAGTTGTGGAAGCAAAGATTCCTCTTAAACAAAAAAAGGACACCAAAGAATCCGGAAAGAAAGTGGCGACAAAGCCCTCTTCAAAGAGTGTGGTGGGCAGATACATTGAAGCTATTGGTCGTCGCAAGACTTCAACTGCGCGAATACGCATTACAGAAGGAGCTAAAGAAGGATTCTCTATTAATGGAAGGGGCCTTGCTGAATATTTCCCCACAGATGAACTCCAAGCTATTGTGAATTCTGCTATCATAAAATCAAAACTCCCCGTAAAATTTGGCATCACCGTAATTGTAAAAGGAGGAGGGATTCATTCTCAGGCAGAGAGTGTCCGTCACGGCATTTCCCGCGCATTGGTCGTCCATAGCGAAGAGACTCGCCCACGCTTAAAGAAATTGGGCTTTCTTAAGCGTGATCCGAGGATGAAAGAGCGTCGTAAATTTGGTCTCAAGAAAGCAAGAAAGGCCCCACAATGGTCCAAGCGTTAATTATTCAAAGAAGAATCTTCCTAAATCAAGCGAAATTCCACTCATTTTTATGAAGGGAATTTTATAATGAAAGCGTATTTTGTTGTTGAACCTTAATTATGGTAGTATACATCTACTATTATATAATTTAATGTAAGATATGGTTCGTAAAAATCTTATGCATAATACAAAGAACGACAATGAGAGAGAGGATTTCCAAGAGGATACCACCTCGCGTCCTCAACCCCTTGACAACAAAGGAGAAGATATGTACATTGATGATCTCCGTGTTGAAGAAACAGAAGACGAGGACAATCCAACCCTTGCCCTTAAAAAAATCCGCGAAAAACTTCGCGCGTGTGAACAGGAAAAAAAAGAATATCTTCTCGGATGGACAAGGGCGCGCGCTGATTTTGCTAATGCTCGGAAAGAGGAAGAGGCGCGGAAAGGGGAACTTGTAAAGTTCGCTTCCGAGGGGTTGGTTCTAGACCTCCTCCCCATCCTTGATAGTTTTTCAATGGCGTTTATGAATAAAGAAGTGTGGGAAAAGGTTGATGAAACTTGGCGGAAAGGGGTTGAATATATCCATACGCAAATACTTTCCATCCTTGAGTCTCGGGGGCTCATTGAAATAGGAGTGGCGGGGGAGAAACTTGATCCAAGAGTACATGTTGCCGTAGAAGTGG
>CAYIHV010000058.1:449-4548 GCA_964363315.1 uncultured Candidatus Saccharibacteria bacterium | reverse complement strand
TGTAATTCTAAAGACGAACGCCGTGTTGTTTTTGATCATAAACAGCGCGCGGTATTTATGATAGATGCGAAACGAGTAGACCATTTCTTCTTTTGGCTCCATAAGCTCTGTATTAAGCGAAGGGTGTTTGATATTGGATTCGAACAAAGAGATGGCTTTCGTCCACTTATCATCAAGATTATGCGCTTTGAGATAGCGCAATATCTTTGGAGTGGTTACTTTGATTTCTATGATTTCGATTTGCGGAGGTCGTTCAAACCATCTTCAAGATCAATGAGGAATTTTTTGGAGTATTTTTTTGTTGCGCGAAAATTCTCCACAACCTGAGCGATTGGGGTCTCAATAACTTGAGTCGCAAAACCGGATGCGATTTTGCGGTATGCATTGGCTTGACGAACCAACGACTGATATTCTGTTTTAGGAATGGTTACTGTTGACATATTGGTATTGTATACCATAGCAGGCGAATGGGTCAATGCTTTTTGTTATGAGTTGTTCGTATGGTAAACTAGAGCCATAATGCGCGTAAAGAGTTTGGAGATAATGGGATTCAAGTCATTCGCTCGGAAGAGTGTTTTTGAGTTTGGGGCGCAGGTATCGGCTATTGTGGGACCCAACGGTTCGGGCAAGAGTAATGTTGCCGAGGCACTCCGTTTCGTGCTTGGCGAGCAATCGCTCAAGTCAATGCGTGGCAAGCGTACGGAAGACCTAATCTTTAACGGTTCAAAGAGCGTAGAGCGACAAAATCGCGCGAAGGTAACTATTGTTTTTGACAATAAAGACCGCGCTTTTCCTTCTATTGATTTTGACGAGGTGTCTATTGCGCGCGAGATTCGTCGCGATGTGTCAAGCGAATATTTTTTGAATGGCTCGCCAGTGCGCCTCAAAGACATCATTGATCTTCTCGCTTCGGTCCATATCGGCGCGTCGGGGCACCACATCATCTCGCAGGGAGAAGCGGATCGTATTTTGAATGCATCGTCTCGTGATCGTCGGGAGATGATAGAGGATGCGCTTGGGCTCAAAATCTACCACTTCAGAATATCCGAGAGTGAAAAGAAACTTGTAAAAACCGAAGAAAATATGCGCCAGTCGGAGTCACTCCGTCGTGAAATTGCGCCCCATATTAAGTTTTTGAAAAAGCAAGTGGAAAAAGTGGAGCAGGCGCGAAGTCTCCGTGAAGATATTCAAGGACTCTATCTTGAATATCTCAAGCGCGAAGAAATATATTTGAGCCACACCCACACAGGTCTCCATTCAGAAAGGACTGCTTTACAGAAAGAGCTTCACGAGATAAATGAAGTTATTGCAAAAGCAGAAGCGCTCCGTGGTCATAATTCCGGACAGAGCGAGGAGAGTGTCGCGCTTTTTGAGACGCGCGAAGAGCTCGGCAAAGCAAGGATTAAGCGGGATGATTTTGGGCGAAAGATCGGGCGCCTTGAGGGGATGATTGAATACGAAACTCGTCGTCTCAACAAACCAGTAGAGTCTGCGGATAAGATGATTTCCTCGCGCGAGAGCGAAAACCTTGCGCAAGGGTTGTATGAGGAACTTGGCTATGCGGAATCGAGCGAGGACTATTTATATATCAAAGGAGTCGTAAGCAAAGTGCGTACGCGGTTGGGGCAGTTTCTTGAACATCTTCGTTTAGGCACGACCGCAACACTATCAGATTCTGATACAGTAAAAGAGCTTGAGGGGCTGAAAGAAGAAAAGGACACGCTCATTCATACGCAAAATGAGATTGAAAATACGATAAAAAAACTTGAGGAAAATGCGCGTAACTTTGAACAAACACTCGAGGAAAAACGCGCCGAGACTACGGATGTAGAGCGCGCGTTCTTTGAATCTCTTTCAAAAAAACAGAATTTATCAATGCGTCTTGAAATGAATCACGACCGTACCGAGCATTTTGCGCGCGAAGAGACCGCGCTTCGCGAGGAGATCCGCGAAGGGAGTATTATTGTGGGACGCGCGATACAGGAGTATTCAAGTTTTGCGCTTGACGAGGGGGCTGTTCTCACGGAGGATCGTAACGAACAGGAAACACGCAGAAAAAAAATAGAAAGAATCAAGATACGACTTGAAGACATTATGGGAGGAAGTTCGGGGGAAGATGTGATGCGTGAGTACAATGAAACGGTCGAACGCGATGAATTTCTTGCAAAAGAGCTGGAGGATCTCAAGGTGAGCGCAGAGTCTTTGCGCGCGCTCATGCGCGAGCTTGAAGAGACACTTAATCAGCAATTCAAGGAAGGTATTTTAAAAATAAATAAACAATTTAATGAGTTTTTCGGATTGATGTTTGGCGGAGGTACCGCTTCTCTTCAAGTATCAGTGAATAAAAAGAAAAAAGTGCGTACGCTAGATACTGATATTGAAACGGAACCCAATGAAACAGAAGAAGAAGCGGAAGAGGGGATCGAAGTTGTGGTTAATTTGCCTCATAAAAAGATTCGCGGACTTCAAATGCTCTCGGGAGGCGAACGCGCGCTTACTTCTATCGCGCTCCTTTTTGCGATGTCACAAGTGAATCCACCGCCGTTTTTGGTGCTTGATGAGACCGATGCCGCTCTTGATGAAGCAAATTCGCGCAAGTATGGCGATATGATAGAAAATCTCGCCAAATATTCTCAGCTCATTGTTATTACACACAATCGCGAAACAATGTCCCGCGCGGGTGTTATCTGTGGTGTGACGATGGGCGCCGATGCCATTTCTAAACTCCTTTCCATTAATTTTGAAGAAGCGACGCAACTGGCGAAATAAATAACAAGATAATATCAAAAACGCCAATCCAGTACCATAGTATATTATTGGTGTTTTTTGATATACAGATCTGTTTACCCTAAATAATACTTTAATGTATAGATCCAGTCCTCCTCATCCGTTTCACTCTGAAGTTTTTGTTCGAGGAGCCACTCAAGGTAGCCACGGTCAATTTTTGCCGTTTCAGCAACGGTTTTTCCAATATGTTTCCCAAAGACAAATGAATGAATGAGTGAGGGGCGCGCGGAAACGGCGAGCATTTCGGCGAGAGCTTTTTCTTCATTTCCACCACACTCCTCAATCATTTTAGTTTTAAGTCGGTTAAAGAGCGCTTCAAGAACCTTTACATCACCAAGAGCATCGTGCGCCTGCGCCTCTACCTCAATATTTAAATAATAACGCAAGAATTGCAGATTATATCTGGGTATCACATTTTCTTTATCAAGATGGCGCGCAAGACGGAGGGTGCAGATAAATCTGTGGACTCCAATGCCTTCTTTTTTGAGCATACCAACATCAAATTTTGCATTATGCGCCACGGGAATAGCCGCACTATTTTCAAGAAGAGATTTTACGGCAGGATAATCTATGCTCTCGCGGAACAATGGTTTATCAGCAACCATTTTATTGGTGATATGATGCACTGCGCTTGCCTCGGGGGGAATTGCGATAGGTGGTTTATAGAGTTCGGAAAATTCTTTACTGTTCCATTTATATGCGAGCTGGCAAAGGAAATCGTCTTCAGTATTTCCGGTTGTCTCGGTATCAAAAAATAAGAAGTCAGCCATATTATTTCTCTGACTGTGTTTTAACGAGTTCATAATCAATACTTTTCCGCTCAAGGTCTACTCCCTTTACCCGTACGCGGATCTTTTCGCCGAGCGTGTAACTTTTGCGGGTATTTTTCCCAATAATACGGTAATTTTCTTTTTCAAAAATATAGTAGTCATTACCAATATCAGAGAGACGAATGATGCCTTCGCACTTAGTTTCATTTTCTTCCACAAAGATACCAAATTCAGCAACGCCGGATATTGTGCCTTCAAACTCTTGCCCCACGCGCGTGCTCATATATTCCGCTTGCTTGAATTTGATCGATACGCGCTCGGCATCAGAAGCGAGCTTCTCCATCTCAGATGAATGAGCGGAAAGTCTTCGGTACTCACTGAGCTCTTCGGAAGTAATTCTCTTGTCTTCGAGGTAATGCGCGAGGATACGGTGTACCATTACATCAGGATAGCGACGGATAGGAGATGTAAAATGTGTGTAAAATTTAAACGAAAGGCCATAATGCCCGATATTGTTAGTAGAATAAATCGCCTTTGCCATC
>CAYIHV010000058.1:0-439 GCA_964363315.1 uncultured Candidatus Saccharibacteria bacterium | reverse complement strand
CCCTTCTACAACAGGGAGCTTGTGTCCGAGGCGTTTGAGATAGGTCGCGAGCGTGGTGAGCCGTTCTGGGTCCGGTTCGTCGTGAATACGGTAAACAAAGAGCCCTTCAGTATCATCTTTCTCAACTTTTTTAGCAACAAATTCGGCAACTTTCTTGTTGGCAAGCAACATAAATTCTTCCACAAGTTTATTCGTGTCTTGCGCCTGCTTGCGATACACACTGATGGGCTTTTTGTTTTCATCAAGAACGAACTTTACTTCGTCTTGGGTGAAAGTAATTTGCCCTTCGGCGACATTCTGCTCTTCTAGTTTTTTAGCAATTGTGTTTAAAGTGAGAAGCTCGTGTGCGAAAATACCTTCCTTTTTATCAATAATTTTTTGCGCATCCTCATAGCTAAACCGTTTATTGGAGTTGATAATCGTGCGACCAAACCACTCA
>CAYIHV010000057.1:0-4611 GCA_964363315.1 uncultured Candidatus Saccharibacteria bacterium | reverse complement strand
CCTTAAAGGAAAAATATTGAATGTGGAACGCGCGCGATTGGACAGAATGCTCGCTTCGGTGGAGATTCGTTCTCTGGTGGTGGCGATGGGTACGGGAATTGGAGATATTTTTGATATTTCAAAACTTCGCTATCACAAGATTATCATTGCGACCGATGCCGACGTGGACGGCGCGCATATTCGCACGCTTCTCCTCACGCTCTTTTACCGTTATTTTAAACAAGTGATTGAGGGAGGTTTTATTTACATTGCCCAACCGCCACTCTATAAGATAAAACGAGGGAAAGAAATCACTTATGTATACAGCGAAGAAGAAAAAATCGCATTTCTCGGCAAAGATGTGAACTTGCTTGAGATTGTTGAGGAACAAGGCGAACAAATGGAACAAGAAGAACAGGGGGAACAAGAAAAGAAACGTGAACCAAAAGTATCCCTCCAGCGCTATAAGGGTCTCGGAGAAATGAATCCTGACGAGCTTTGGGAAACAACGATGAACCCGGTAAGTCGCGTATTGAAACAAGTTACAATAAATGATGCAGTTGAAGCTGACCGAGTATTTGATATACTTATGGGAGAGGATGTCCTTGCGCGAAAATCATTTATTCAGTCAAATGCCTCACTGGCAAATGTAGACATATAACAAAGATTCTTAATTGAGATTTAAAAAAGAATGAATAAGAGAAATATAATCATTGCCGTCGTAATTGTGCTTGTTATTGCATACGGCATATTCCTGCGGGTGAGCAGAACTCCCACGAGCCCTGATATGAATGGGCCAGCACAGGAGCAATGGAAAGAATACGCAACAACAACCGTCGCTACTCCCACGACAACCCCGGTTAAAAAGGCCACGAGTACAATACCTGTACCAAAGACGACCAGTGTTATTATGTTGAAAGACGGTTCATACCTTGTTTCATACACCGATCGCGGATTTGTTCCTGCGACACTTGAGATAAAGACCGGTAAGTCGGTGCATTTTGTCAATAATTCAAACAAAGCGATGAGCTTGACCACCACCGAACCAGACAGTCAGATTTATGGAGAATTCAATCAAGGCAAGACGGTAGGGAAAGGAGGAACATATGATTTTACATTTCTCCAGCCGGGTTTATGGAACTATACAAATCGCAACAATCAAGGGGATAGAGGAGTGATTGTTGTGACTTACTGACCTTTTCCACTTAGCTTAACGAAAAATGCGCCACTTTTGTGTCTCACTCGTCTTTCCAACAAAAACCCTTTTCGCCGTATCAACAATACGGCTCAAAGGTTTTTATTGTCCAAGACTTCGCGCGACACAAAAGTCATCACACTTATTCCTGTTAAGTTAAGTAGAAAAGGTCAGTAGTTTTAGGACTTACACAATTGGCGCATTTCATCGTTGCGCCACGCAAAATATTATTCACCATACCTTATGTATGGCTCACAATATTTTGCTTGCGCGCCTCAAACTGCATCCAATTGCGTAAGTCCTATAATTAATATAATATATTTGTGAGGCACTATTAGCAGATAATTAATTATTTTATGACAGACGATATAAAGAAGAAGGTTTGCAAGGACGGAAAGTGTGAAGATTGTCGCGGTGACGAATGTAAAAATGAATGTGAGAACGGGCATGTGTGCGCAGATGGGAAGTGCGGAAGCGATCATGAATGTCAAGGTGATGAATGTTCTGATTGCAAATAATCGTCTTTGTGTCGCGTGGGGTTTTTCTCTCTCCGCAACAGAGTTACCCGCTACATATACGGGGAGTTAAGATAAGTACCATATACCCAGAAAATTTGTTACCATACGCAAATGCTGTACACGGGAAAAGGGGATAAAGGAACGACGCAAACTTTTGGATGCTGTAACCAGTGGATTTCAAAGAGCTCGGCAGTCACGGAGGCGCTGGGGTCCCTTGATGAAGTCAATTCATTTCTTGGTGTGATAAAGATGCATCCTCGCGTGGGTGAGATTGCAAAAATCATAGACGGCTTGCAACAGAATCTTTTTATTGTGCAGGCGGAAGTTGCGGGTAATGATAAACACATTGAACGCGAAAAAGTTGTCGAGATGGAAACAAAAATAAATGCGATCGAGATAGAACTTCCGCCGGTTAAAAGTTTTTTTGTATCGGGCGGAACCGAGCTCTCGGCGCTCATTGATTTTGCACGCACGCTCGCGCGTCGCGCCGAGAGACGAGTTGTTGGAGTTGTGGATGAAGGAAGCGTTTCCGTCCACAAAGATACTCTTGCATACCTCAATCGTCTCTCGTCGCTCCTGTACGCGCTCGCTCGACAAGTAAACCTCAAATCTGGTATAACAGAGGAGCCGCCGAGGTACTGATGACAAACAACAAACGACAAACGACTTACAATTTACAACAAGATACAGTCAAGAGTGTTTGGGTTCATTGGTTGTTTGTAATGAGTTGTTGGTCGTCAGTTCAAAATATGGAGGCATTGGTGTAATGGTAACACTACAGCTTGTGGAGCTGTCATCGAGGGTTCAACTCCCTCATGCCTCCCTATAAAAACAGAAAAACCGACATGATGTCGGTTTTTCTGTTCAACTTTGTTTTTATTCACGATAGGAGTAAACTTCGAATATATATGACGAAGATCAAGGATTTAACAGCAGGGGAGCTTGATGAGTATCTAGGATTTTTTGATAATGATAAAGGCCATTTTGAGCGATACGCTTCTTTTGATTATTGTTTTAACTATTTTCAAAGGCTTAAGAGTGACAAGAAAAAGATCACAGAAGATATGCGACTTAGTTGTCTTAATCTTGGCTTTTATCTCGCAAGCTGGGGGATGTATAGAGGGTCAACTTTTGTGTTGCAAAAGAGTGTGCGGATTTTTGAGCCAGTGATGGAGTATATTGCGTCACCTGAATGCGATGTTTGGGATATTGATGTGGATAATTATATAAAAGATGAGAATATAAACAAATTGATTAAATGCGCAGGAAAAATAGAAGAAATTTTAAAAGTACACAAACCGACAAGAACAGATTGGGATACCTTAGTTACAAAAATAATGCTCGGTGTATTTGGTAATGTCCCTGCTTTTGATGCTTACTTCAAAATCGGATCGGGATTAAAAAATTTCGAAGAACATTCTCTGGGTAAGATTAAAAATTTTTATGACAATCATAAAAGTAAAATTACCAAAGAATTAAAAACCTTTAACGACAAAAGCCCGAACGAAGAGAAAGCGAACTATCGTTATACGGATAGGCATTATACCAATGCAAAAATCATAGATATGATCTTTTTTACAAAAGGACTCTTGGAAGATACTTGTTGGGGAAATTATACTGGGGAAAAATCAAAAACTCGTGGCAATGCGATAGAATCTGCTCGGAAGGCAGGATATAAAGAATCAAGAGCTAAAAATATAATGAATAAGGAATGGTTTAAAGAACGACTGGAAAAAGTGAAGAAAAAAGAAAAACAAAAATGAAGCTCAAAAAATATCTCAAGATGAATGAAACCGCGCTGGCAGGTATTGTTTTGATTCTTGCAAGAAGTGGCTTATTGCGTGTAAGAAAAAGTACAATTTTAACTCTTGCTGTATGATAATCTTCCCTAGCTTATATTCACTTTTTTACTTTTGGTCCACATATCGGTAACTTTATAAAGTTCCATTATTTTGATTAACTTTATAAAGCTTGGTAAGACTCCACAGTATTAATTTTCCGCGCATATGTTAAACTTTATATAATTGGGGACGGTATAAATTATTAGTAATTATTTAATTATATGAAAAAAATAATCATTTTGTTTATTGTTGTCGTTGTGGTTGTCTTGGGGGTTTGGTATGTATTTACGCAAACAGTATCTGCTCCCGTGGCTCCTGTTGTTACAAATACTTCTCCGCCCTCACAAATAGATGGCATCTCTCAACTTTCGACACCCTCTCTGTCTGCTGTCGTAAACTATTCTTCAAATGGGTTCGAACCTAAAGCAGTAACCATCAAGCAGGGAGGTACCGTAACATTTACCAGTGTTGACGGCAGTCCAATGTGGGTAGCTTCAGGTCTTCACCCAACACATTTTCAGTACGACGGAACAAGTCGCACGGAGCATTGCGGGAGTACGACGAGCGCGACTTTTGACCAGTGTAGACAAGGGTCTCTCTACACATTTACATTTTTGAAGGCGGGTGAATGGGACTATCATAACCACATAGATGCGGGGGATGGGGGCGTCATCACCGTCGTTCCATAATATGAAATTTAATCACATATCAAATCTTCTTTTGCGTATTGGTGTCGCCTTTGCTTTTTTGTACCCGCCGATTGATGCGCTCTCAAATCCGGACTCGTGGATCGGTTATTTCCCAAAGTTCATACATGGCATTGCCCCTGACTTGGTTCTCTTGCATGGTTTTGGGGGTGTTGAGGTCGTTATTGCTCTTTGGATACTTTCCGGTAAAAAAGTATTCTTGCCGTCTTTTGTTGCGGGAATTATAATTATTTCTATTGTGTTATTTAATTTCCGTAACTTTGAAGTTCTCTTTCGCGATGTATCTATCGCCCTCATGGCATTTGCGCTTGCTTTTGAGGCGAGGTTTTCGCTCGGTACAACGACTGTTTAGAGCTTGTCTCAAAACTTTC
>CAYIHV010000056.1:1972-4653 GCA_964363315.1 uncultured Candidatus Saccharibacteria bacterium | reverse complement strand
GTAAAGCCGCTCATCAGGTACCGCAACCACCCCCACTGTGGGATCGATTGTGCAAAATGGATTATTTTCTGCGGTAACGTATTTTTTTGTAAGCGCATTAAAAAGTGTCGATTTACCGACATTAGGAAGACCGACGATACCGATTGCTAGTGCCATAATGAATAGTTAATATTAGAATAATAAATATTTAAATAGTTTTAATTTGGTATTTTAATATTTTATTATTTATTGCCCATTATTTTCTGCATCTCTGCCTGATGTATTCGCATAACCTCCATCGTCGCCGTCATTTCCGAGCGACCACTTTTTACCTTTGCTTTAATTTCATCGGAGATCTTCTTAAAAAATTCCGGGTTCTTTTCCACGAGAGCAATTATCATTTCAACTTGCGCTTCGGGGACGCCTTTCATTTGGCGTTTAATCATCTGTTTAAGGAAAAATTCTTTGATCATATATAAGTTATGTTACTTTGTGACAATTCACCCATTCTACACAAAAACATAAGATGCGCAAATTAGTGAACGGTCGCCGAAGTCACACAATTATTATATGCCTGCACTTTGGCATTATAATTTGTGATTAACGCGCGCGTTGATTCAATGAGCGTATTATAGGGAGGAAGAATATCATTAAACTCGCTAATGTAGGTATTATAATTAGGATCATTGGTTGAGGTACTATCTATCTCTGCTTTTTTTGCGTCAATCCCCGCGCGAAGATATACAATCTGCGTATTATTACTTTCAATCTGCGCCTTCGTCTGCGCGTCAATCGTCGGACACGCCGAAAGCGGCATACCAAAACTCTGAACAGCGAGCCATGTTTTCTGCCCCTCATACATTCCCTTGCCCACAGCAACACCGATTTCTTGATAATGACTATTAAGGATATTTGCGCGATGTCCCGGACTATTCATCCACGCCGTGACTAATTTCTCATCACTCTCAAAATCTCCGAGCGCGAGGTTCTCTCCCACGATCACATACAAATACCCCACCGACATCGCGATGTCCGCCGGGCCAATCCCCGTCGGTGATATATGCTCAAAATATTGCCGAGTGAACATATCGTTGAGTTTCATTTCTGCATCACGGTCAAGTGTCTGATTTTCAATGAGAGCAGGAAGCCCTCCGTTTGAGGAGCGCGCGCCGTTGGTGTATTCAATGACCCCTTTTATAGACAAACTCCCTAATTGAGCAGACGAGGTTGTGGGGGTAGACGCGACAAGAGGTCCTGGGGCAATAATCGCGCTTTTGGATATCGCCTCTTTGGGGACCAAACTGCCGTTTGTTGTGGTAGGAGAGACTGTCGCGCCCGCGCTACGAGATTTTTCTTTTGAGACGACCGATTTTTGTTTCACTACCTCCGTATTCTGTTTTTGAGCAAGAAGCGGTGGAGTCTTTTGTGGAGCTATAGGGGCAACACGCTCTTTGGCAGATGGCGCGTAGAGACGAGAAGTGAAAACATCTTGAAGTAAATTCCACGAAAAATTCCCCGCTCCAATAAACGCAATAACACCAAAAATAACTCCTAAAATTCCTCTAAGCATACTCTTATATTATCACTTGGATGTTTCGTTTCCAAGCTCAGGTTTACTTGGACGTTTCGTACTTGGACGTTTCGTTTCCAAGTTCACGTTTCCAAGTTCAGGTTTGACCGCTTCAAGAAAAAGGAAAAGGGGTATTTCGTTTCGCGCTTGGTCCTCGGCGATTTTGTGGGGCCCCTTATCGCTCTCTCGGTGAGAGATCCACTCTTCAAGACGCGCGACCACGAATCCCGCATTCGCTAAGGTCTTGAAATAATATTGGAGTGGACGATGAAATGAAACGGTCTCCACTGTCCCCGGTTTGCTGGGGCTCATATCAATAATGATTTTACTCTCCGACATATAACGATCAATGCGACGATATTGTATCTTTGATGTTTCGTCTATTCCCCATGAACTTTCTTTCGGTCCGCGAAATGCGGGATGATTGAGCACGAGGAAGACCTTGCCTCCCGGTCTTAAAATGCGGAAACATTCCTTAAAGACTCTGTGTGGTTCTTTGATGTTCTGTATCGCAAGCACTAAAGAAATTTTTTCAAAGTATCCGTCTTTAAAGACGCTAAGATCATCAGCCGAACACACAAAATACCTGATCTCTTTAGGTGATTGTTTTTTTGCAAAATCAATAAGTGAGGCGCTCATATCTACTCCTGTCGCGACCGCCCCCTCTTTGCGGAATGCGCGAGTGAAAAATCCTTGCCCGCACGCAAGATCGAGAACCTTAACTCCCGATAACAGCCCCATAGCGCGGATAAGGTTTGGCAAAATAACTCTCGTTTGATAAGTATCATCGCCTCTTTCAAGGAGCTGATTGTACCACCCCGCAACTCCTTCCCATGATGTCATTTTCTTCGTGGAGGTCTTCTTCCTCATCTTTATGTTTCTTGATATTTGTCTTTTCATAATAGTCGCCCAATGCTACCGCATTGTTTTCTTTTGTTTACGGTGCAAGAATCGGTCACGAATAATTTGTTCGCCGTCGCTCACAAATTTTCTCGACCCCGGCTCGTGGTCTCGCGTACTCGCTCGACATCACTCCGCCTTTCGATTCCTTCACCGCCAACGCAAACAATGGTCGCTCAATGCTACCGCATTGTTTTCTTTTGTTTACGGTGCAAGAATCGGTCACGAATAA
>CAYIHV010000056.1:0-1872 GCA_964363315.1 uncultured Candidatus Saccharibacteria bacterium | reverse complement strand
CTTTCGATTCCTTCACCGCCAACGCAAACAATGGTCGCTCAATGCTACCGCATTGCTCTCCCTTGTTTACGGGCGGTGAAGGAATCGAACCCTCAACATCAGTTTTGGAGACCGAAGTTATACCATTTAACTAACCGCCCTTATGTGTCGGAGTATACCAAAAATGATGTAAAAATAAAAATGCTCCTTTCAGAGCATTTTACTATTTTTTCCCTTCTTTGTGAGGGGTGCTTTTCTTACACCACTTGCAAAATTTCTCAAGCTCTATCTTGCGAATAACAAGTTTTTTGTTTTTACTTGTCCAATAATTGACGCGCTTGCAAGACTTACAGACGAGTTTTATGAGATTATCCTGTGACATAATAATTATAAGTTTTCGCTTTAATATGGAAATGCTACTATATTTACATAGAAAAAGCAAATTTAGCGTGATATTTGGGAATCCAAAACAAAAACCCGCCTTTTGAGCGGGTTTTTGTTTACAAAACTAAATTCTCGCCAAAACGAGAATTTAGTTAGCTATTTGAGATATCCCCACGAAGTCTCTCAATAAAACGAGCTGCTGCATCTTTACCTCCCAATCCGAACGATAGACCTCCAGCAATGGCAAGCATTGCCACAAGACCAGTTACGAGCGTGCTCAAAATCTGATCCGCAATATGAAGCTGAAGAAGTGCCGCAATGATAGTGAATACCCATATTGACCACCTAGCAATACCTCCAACAAATCCGGATGATTTTACATCAACTGCTTTTGCTGCTCCTGATGTTATCTTTTGGACAAACTCAGCAAGGAATGCCCCTACAATGAGAATAATTGAAGCAATGACAATATTAGGAATAAACTGTGTTACTACGGTGCTCAAGAGAGCATTTACGGCCTGAAGCTGAAATACATCGAGAGCGGCGACAAGAAAACCGATAATAACGAACCACTTTACAAGTCCCCCCAAAAAAGCTCCTGTGTTCAAATTAAAACCTGCCTTATTAAGGAGATTCTTCGCGCCAGCACTTTCTAGAAGTCTGTCTACTTTAGATGCATTAACGATTTTTTCTATTACTTCACCGATAACCAAACCGACAACCCACCCTGCGATAAAGATAATAACGGCAAAAACAAGCTTAGGAATAAACTTAACGACTTCTATTCCAAGACCTTGGTTGAACGCATCATTAAGACTTACCCCCCATTCTGTAAATAACTGCATATGTTGTATTGTTCTGCGCAAGATTTCCTTGCGCGTAAACTTAATTTATTAAAACCTAATAACTAATAATATCTATACCATTCCCTATTAAGATGTTCTGTTAAAAGGGATGGTATTATTCATCAACCCCGTTCACAGAAGTGTGTGCCGAGGGTCTGATTTCTTCCTATTTATTATATCACCTTGTAAAGGAAATGGAAGAACCCTGTGGATAACTCCCACACCTTTCAAATCATAAAAGACTTTCGGAAATTCGGAGCTTAAGTTGCCCAAGGGCTTTCCCGTCTTTTTTAAGAGCATATTCGCGAGTGCGCGCATCTTTTTCTTTATGATAGGCCTCATAGTATCTCAGTTCAAAAGGCACGCGTGATTTTGTTGACCTGACCTTGCGCGCATTATGCTCCGAAAGTCTTCGTCTCAAATCATTCGTAGAACCAATATAGAGATGATTATCATACCTACTCTTTAAAACATATACATAATACATGATAGATAGTATATGATTTGAGACAATGATTTGAAAGGTGTGGGAGATAACTCGCAAGGGTGGAATATTGAATGTGGAATATGGAATTTTGAATGGGTTTAGTATATACCTAAAAGACCCACCTTTCAGCGGGTCTTTTGGGTTGAGTTTCTATATTCTACATTCTATATTCAATAT
>CAYIHV010000055.1:0-4762 GCA_964363315.1 uncultured Candidatus Saccharibacteria bacterium | reverse complement strand
ACGCATTGGTGCTTTGCTTTATGCAAAGACCACTGATGCTATCCTTAGACCGTTTCCTCACCCAAAACATTTATGTTTTGAGAATCGCCAGAGGTTTATGTGTGGGATTTTTTATTTTATGTATACCTTGAATTACAAAACGGCGTTCCGGTAGTCATTTTTGCGGGGTTGGGAATGGCCTGGCAAGCAAAAATGATTATCGGAAAAGACGTTTTGTAATTCAAAATGTATAAGGTTAGCTTATACTACTTGGCTACTCTTTTCCAATATCCACCACTCTTTGCACTTCGTCAAACGAAGTAATGCCGTCCATTATTTTCTCAACACCATCTTCGCGCATATTCAATATCCCCTGCCTTTTTGCAACTTCGCGAATCTCTCGCTCGCTTGGAATGCCATCAAGGAGATTTTCTATTTCCACAGTCATTAACACCGCTTCAAAAATGCCGACACGCCCCTTGTACCCGGTGTTATTACAGAGAGGACATCCTTTTGCGCGCCATATCTTTTCTGTTTGAATTGCTCTACCCACTTTTTCTTTGATGATTTTGGCCACTTCATCAATGATTTCTTTTTCTTGTTTATTAGGCGCATCTTCTCTTTTGCATCCACTACAGAGCTTGCGCGCGAGGCGTTGAGCGAGAGCAACCGTAAGGGACGATCCGATGATCTTTGGCGTAACGCCGATATCAATAAGGCGGGGGATAGTGCCGGCGGCGGTATTGGTATGGAGCGTTGAAAAGACCATATGTCCAGTGAGTGCCGCATTGATGGCAACTTTAGCGGTTTCGCCGTCTCGGATTTCTCCAATCATAATAACATCCGGGTCTTGGCGCATTGCCGCGCGGAGTCCTTCAAGAAAAGTGTACCCTTTCTCATCTTCTACTTGGGTTTGAGACACTCCGGGGAGGTGATATTCAATAGGGTCCTCAATGGTCATCATTTTTATTTCGGAAGAAAAAATCCTTTTTAAAAACGCATAGAGCGTTGTCGTTTTACCGGATCCCGTAGGGCCGGTATTGAGAATCATCCCGTGCGGTTTTGATATTTCACGCTCCATAATGGCGAGCAGGCGCGGACTCATACCGAGGTCTTCAAGGGTAACATTGAGAGATTGTGGATTGAGAAGACGCATAACAACTCCTTCTCCATACGCTCCGGGAATTACGGACACGCGAATCTCAATTTCAAGATTGGCAACTTTGATACTAAAGCGCCCGTCTTGACTTTCGGTACCCACATTGAGTTTAAGACCTGCGAGAAGTTTGAGACGCGAGCTAAAAAGACGATAGATTGAGTGCGGAAGCGCGCCGACTTCGTGGAGGACACCATCAACGCGGTAACGAATATGAATCATATCCTCCGCCGGCTCTATGTGAATATCCGATGCGTGAATACCTATCGCCCCAGCGAGAACGATAGAGAAAATTTTTGAGATATGGCGCGCGTCCGCGGTGGATTCAAATTCGGATTTAATGGCGGTTTTTACTTTATCAAGCGTATTAAATTTTTCCACAAGCTCTTCGGTGCTTTCTCCGGAAATATCCACCATCCCCGCTTCGGTCTTTGTCGTGCCGGATATTTCTTTATACCGTTCCCATACTTTCTCAATGCTTGCGTGCGATGCCAGATAAGGATTCACCTTATATCCGAGCTCTTCAAGAGAGGAGAGCGCTTCTTTTGTTTTTGTTTGCGATGGGGAAAAGACGGTAATACTGAGTTTTTTCCCCTCAAGCTTAAAAGGACCGACGAATGCTTCGCGCGCAACCGACTCTTTCAAAAGCTCAACAGCGGAAACATCAATCGCCATAGCGGAAAGATTGATATAGGGGATGCCGTGTTTCTCCGCCATAAGCTGTTGAAACTCTTCCTCTTCTTGTTTGCGAAGGTCGGCGAGCATATCGTCTTTGCTGGTATCGGTAAATTTAAGCATTTTATCAATACATTGTAAGGGTTTTGCGTAAAGAATACTACTTGACAATATATGTGTATATGATATAATTAGTATAGAAAACAATTTTATCAAATTAGCCACGATATGTGATGTGGCGGGAGGTAATCTTGAAGAATATAATGTTTTTTGTTTTGGTGGCGATGTTTGTTGCCACCGGCTGTACCACTCGTCGCATTGTAGCGACGAGTGGAGGAAGGGTGGTGGCATCACAAGATCGCGAAAGGGTTGTGTACTTGCCACAACCCCGCGAGAGCGCGCTTGTTGAACAAGCGCGAGCGATGGGAGACAAGATGGCGCGGTATAAGGAAAGTAGGCACCGCGCCTGCGTTGAGCTTCGTAGGGCAGACCCTTACGCGGATTGCGTAAGGGCTCTCGGACCCATCGAGATGACATGCTCGATTGGGTATGGAGGAGGGTTCTCGTGCAACCCTCCGTATTAGGTAAGTGGCGGGAGTCTTCGGACTTTCGCCACTTTTTTATTTTGAATATCATTGAGTTTTTGATATCATTAAAATATGAATAATATTATCGCAAAAGACGCGCAAAAATTAATAGAGAAGGGAGGGATAACGGTTATTGATGTGAGAACATTCAATGAGTATGAGGCAGGACATATCAAAAATGCTCAAAATATAGACATCCAATCTCCGTCATTTCTTGAAAAAATAAAAACGCTTGACCCAAATGCGGAGTACATTGTGAATTGTGAAAGAGGTGGTCGCTCAAACAAAGCGGTTGAGATAATGAATGAACTCGGCTTTTCAAATGTGCTCAATCTTGAGGGGGGTATTCTCGCATGGAGGAAAGAAAGGTTGCCAGTGGAGAGACAATAGACTTTTTTTGGAAGATATGGTTCTATTATAATAGAATATTTGCGTTTTTAATAAAAATATTCTACAAGAATCTAAAAAAGGAGGTGGGTATGGATTGGATGCGTGTAAGCTTCTTTTTCTGGTATCTTAATGCCAGGAGAAGGATATTTACCCGAGAGGGAATATGTTTTGAGCGGCGGCACCCTCATCCTTTTCGGATGAAGCTAAATATCTGCTTTGGTTTCCCCATCGCAGTGATATTTGGCGAGGATATCGGCCTCATTTTTATACAGTCGATTCCTTGGTGGAAGGTCCGCCTATGGTGGTACCAGCTGTACATTCGGAAAGATGAGTTTCACCCAAGCCTCTCTATTGATCCCTTCGCCTTTGTGAGAATGGCAGAGAGGGAAAAGGAGGAGTACTTAGGCTCTTTGTGTCGAAGGAGAATTATCGCCCATCAAAGAGATACCACGAGGTGAGTGGCGGGGTTACTACCAAGTAACCCCGTTTTTGTTTTACCTTGCAGAATCTGCGAGAGTTTTGATTTTTTGCGCGATCGTTAGTAAATCTATTTTGCAAACCTCCGGCTTACGCATATCTTTTATTTCCACCTGTTTTAATTTTTCCAATTCTCTATGATGACGACGGGGCGCTTCTTCTAAAAATGCTTCACGGAGAGCGGAAGGGAATTTGTCGGGGTGCGCCGTTTCAAAGATAATAACTTTGGTATCTTTTGCGAGAGCTTTTTTCTCGCGAGTTCGTATGGTCGCGATAAATGCCGCTACCCCATGCGGGTCAAGCACAATGTTGTTCTTTTGATATTCATACAACATCATCGCGTAGATTTCCTCGTTGGTTTCAATGTCCTCCGCCCAGATCATTTCTCTCAGATATTTAAGCATTTCCTCGGTAACGCCATATGATGAGAGCGAAATATCGGTAAAAGGTTTTGAATTTTTTATATCCTTCTTCATTTGTTCATATTGTAGGGGAGCAATTGTTCCTGTTTTTTGCGCGGCAAAATAGAGTAATCGCTCAAGGTTGCTTGGGTCCAGAATGTCCATTGAAGGAGCCGAGGTATTGGTAAATTCTTTGTGTTTAATAACCCCTGACCCAATAATATTCGCCATAATATTATTGGCATTGGTCCCCATAATAAATTTTTTGATGGGAAGCCCGAGTTCTTTCGCAAAAAATCCAGCCATAATATGTCCGACATTCCCCGTCGGTACAGCAAAGACCACTTCTTCCCCAGACAGTATTTTGTTTTCTTTTAGCAGTGTGGAATAGGAAACAAAATATTGGAGCATTTGCGGAATAAGCCGCCAGATATTAATAGAGTTTGCGCTGGAAAGGTTGAGGGGTAGGATGTCCGCGCTTATTTTTTTGAGGGTTTCTACATCTATTTGTTGACCGAGTTTATATGATATTTGATTTTGTATTTCTGTTATTGTTTTATCATTCAAATCTCGTAAAAGTTGTAATGTCTTTGCAATATCTTGGCAGTTGTCAAAGTTTCCTCTAACAGGAATGACCTGAATATTTTTATATTTTTCTTGAACGCTCAACATTTGTTTTTCTTGCACTTCGCTCACGCCACCGTCGGGGTACATTACGGTAACGGTAATGTTTTTTGCATTACCAAAGGCGTCCGCGATGGCAACACCGGTATCTCCCGAAGTTGCGACCACGACATTGATTGGTTTATTGTGTGTCTCACCGTATTTATCCAAAAGCTGTGAAATAGAACGCGCCGCAAAATCTTTGAAGCTTGCCGTGGGACCTTCATCAAGTCGCGCGATAAAAGTATAATCCCCAATGCTCTCAATGGGGATATCAAACGAATACGCTTTCCCCATCATCTGTCCTAGCTCCTCATCCCCGATATCTTTTTGCGGGATAAAGATGCGATGGAGGATGGTTGCTATCTCGGATATGGTAAGGGTGGGGAGGATATTTTCAAAAAAACCGGGAATGTTTTTTAGTGTATCGGGAA
>CAYIHV010000054.1:0-4812 GCA_964363315.1 uncultured Candidatus Saccharibacteria bacterium | reverse complement strand
CATCGGCAATCAATACTGCCAATTTATTTGTTTCCTTACGACCATCGGCAATCATTCTTGCCAATTTATTCGTTTCTTCACTCACATCGGCAATCAATACTGCCAATTTATTTGTTTCCTTACGACCATCGGCAATCATCTTATCAACACGCTCAAAACCTTTGTTCATCAGTACTGCCAAACCGTCAATCGTTGTCACCTTTTTGTTTTTTATGGTTGTTTTTCTCATCGCTTAAATGTATGCGCTTATTGTATTATAATCCCGCAATAATTTCAAATAAAACTCCCGTAATCGGCCAGATGATGTATTGAGCAAAGAATAAGACAAAAACGAGAAACAGAAACCAATTGCGTTCCAGATAATTATGAATATATTGAAAACGGAACGGCAAGAGCGCAAAGAGCACTTTCGCGCCGTCAAGAGGGGGAAAAGGAATGATGTTAAATACTGCAAGCACAATATTCAAATACACAATATTCTCAACCATTGAGAGAAATGGTATTGAAACAATCCCAATTTCATAATGAAAACGAAGGATAATGCCGAAGACAATGGCAATGAAAAGATTTGCCAACACGCCCGCTATTCCCACAAGCACGGTTCCCCATTTGAAATTTTTTAGATTATAAGGATTATACGGCACCGGTTTTGCCCAACCAAAAGCGAAACTCCCTCCCGAACCAAGGAGCATAAGCGCTGGAATGATGACAGAACCGAGCGGGTCAATGTGAGGGATAGGGTTAAGCGTAAGCCGCCCCGCAAGTCTCGCTGTGGGATCTCCAAATAATTCCGCCATATACCCGTGAGATATTTCGTGGATAATAATTGAAAAGATGAGAATGATGAGAAAAAATATGGTGTCAGCGTACATAATTGGGGAAATTAAAAACTACCTGCCCGCCACTGCCTGTCGCTCAAAAGGAACAGTCAGGCGATGGCAGGCGGGAAAGCTAAAAAATTAGAGCTTGCCCCCACACCTATCGCTACATTATTCTGCTTTTTTAAAATATTGTTGGCCATACTTTTTGTCTCATTGTTGGACACATTAATATGCGCCATCTTTTAGCAGAATAAAAAGCTATGTCACGATAGGTGTGGGGACTTGCCCCCACACCTACTTTGCCATCGTTCTGTTTTTATAAAACGATATTACCATTGCTCTAATATTCTTACCGAAATCCGTGTAAAACAATGCGTTCGGTCAGAACATAAAGACAATGGCAAAGTAGGTGTGGGGACTTGCAAAAATACAAGTTTATGATACCATAAAGACTTCTTAAACATAAAACTATGGCAAAAAGCTGTCCAATATGCAACAAAGGAACGATTATGGGTGGCGGATATTCAAATCGCGTACGCGCTACCAAATTCAATCCTACGGGAATAAAACGCAAATACCCCAACCTCCAATGGACGCCTCTTCTTGATGGTTCACGCGCAAAACTCTGCACTAAGTGTATCAAGGTTGGGAAAAACAATAGACCTGTCGCCTAATAATTTTCGTAGTGAAATTTCTGATTTTCGAGTGAGACGCAGTCCAAAAATATGAAGAATATCGTCCATTTGGTACTCCGACTATCAAAGACTTGGTAGTCGGAGTACCAAATGGAGAGCTTTTTATCTATTCATCTATGAAAACAAATTTAAACAACATCTCCGAGTGCGAAGTGGAGATTATCTGTGAAATCCCCGCGGAAGTATTTGAAAAAGAGCGCGCCATAGCGCTTAAAAAAATCGGCGAAAATATTTCTCTCCCCGGTTTCCGCAAAGGGCGCGCGCCGGAAGAAATGGTGGTGAAAAAATATGGCGAAGCGCTTATTTTAGAGGAGATGGCAAATATTGCCATTGACCGCGTTTACCCCGAGATATTGCGCGAACATAAAATTGCCACTATCGGAATGCCTGCCGTACAAGTGAGAAAACTCGCGAAGAACAATCCTTTTGAATTTTCCATCACATTCCCCGTGCTTCCCGAAATCACTCTTCCCGATTATAAAGAAATCTCAAAAAAAATAATGAAAGAAGAAGATGATCTCTCCGCAAACGATGAAGAAGTGGAAAAATCCATTGCCGAGCTCCTCAAACAGTACGCGACAAAAGATGAAGGAGGAAAAGAAATTCTTCCCGAATTAACTGACGAACTTGCAAAAAAGTTCGGCCCATTTGCTGATGTTGCGGAATTTAGATCAAAGATTACTGAATCCATCATCAAGAGAAAGACCACCAGAGCAAAAGAAAAAAGGAGGGTACGGATAATGGAAAAAATCGCAGAAAGTATCACGGTAAAACTTCCGAAAATCCTCATTGAGGGAGAGCTCGACCGTATGATTTTCCGTTTTCGTCAAGATATTGAACAAATTGGCTTGAAGGCCGCGGATTATCTCACTACTATCAAAAAAACCGAGGATGATTTTCGTAAAGAGTGGGCGACCGACGCGGAGAAACGCGTCAAAATCCAAATCGCGCTTGTGAAAATAGCCAATGCAGAAAAACTTGAAGTACCCAAAGATGAAATTGACGCCGAAGTAAGATTTCTCACCGAGAAACACAAAGATATTGATAGAGCGCGCGCATACGAGCATCTGAAAATGATGATGTTGAACGAAAAAACTTTCCAATTCCTTGAGGGACAGGGATAAAGGCAAAATAATAAAAAATAATAAGCTCCGCCCTTCGTAGCTACAGTACAAATAAGCTCCGCCCTTCGTAAAAACGAAGGGCGGAGCTTATTATTTTGCCAACACCAATGCAATGGCGACGATTGCCGCGGTTTCGGCGCGGAGAATGGTAGCGCCGACGCTTATGATGGGCGCGCATCTTGATCTGAAAAATTCAATTTCCTCATCGGTAAACCCTCCTTCTGGGCCGATAACTAATCCTGTCGGCTCACTGTCGTTTTCATAATTGAAATGATTTCCTCGCGGGTCAAGAACGATGATAGGTTCTTTGTATGTATTAAAAATATCTTTAATGCTCACGACATCGTCAAGAACGGGAACGGTCGCGCGACCCGATTGCTCCGACGCTTCGCGGAGGATCTTTTCGGAGCGTAGACGATTGAGTCCTTTTTTCTCACTCCGTGATGCAATCACCGGCACAATGCGGGAAACGCCAAGCTCGGTCGCCTTTTCTAAAACCAATTCAAAATTATCGCGTTTAATAAGCGACATAAAAAGGGTAACTTCGCGCGCGGGAACAAGCCCTTTTTTCTTTTCAAGGATGAGTAGGGTCGCCGATTTTTTATCAAGCGCGCGCAGTTCGCAGAGCGCCTCGTCCCCCGCGCCATCAAAAGCAATGAGCTTGTCCCCTGTTTCCATACGGAGAACGCTGCGCCATTGATTCAAAAGGCCTGCATCAGAAACAGTAAATTCACCCTTTTGAGGTATTCTCTCGGTAATAAAAAATCGATGTATGCGCATATCCTTAATAGTATGCATAAAAATCTTGCAAATACAAAAAGCTGTGCTAATATTAGGGCTTACTCAGTTGGATGAAATACGAGGCAAAACCGAGCATAATACTGAGTCGTATTTAATAATACGGCGAAGGAGGAGCGGAGGTTTTAACGAAGTAGTTCGCCAAATACATAAGTCCTAAAGATATCAAAATATGTCATATTTAATACCAACCGTTATTGAAAAATCTCCTCAAGGCGAGCGCGCATACGATATTTATTCACGGCTACTCAAAGAGCGTATTATTTTTTTGACCGGTCAAATAAATGACGATTCTGCAAACATTGTTATTGCCCAGCTTCTTTTTCTTGAGTCTGAGGATTCAAAAAAAGATATTCGTCTCTATATCAACTCGCCGGGCGGATCCGTAACTTCCACACTCGCAATAATTGACACGATGGACCACATCAAGCCCGATGTTTCCACCATCTGCGTCGGGCTTGCCGCATCTGGTGGCGCATGGCTCCTCTCTTCTGGTACCAAAGGAAAACGGTTTGTGCTCCCCAACGCAGAGATAATGATTCACCAGCCACTTGGTGGTACAGAAGGGCAGGCATCGGATATTGCAATCACCGCGAAAAACATCCTGCGCCTTCGCGATCTCTTGAATAAAATGATGGCAAAAAACACCGGCAGACCTCTTGCGCAAATAGAAAAAGACACCGATCGCGATTTCTATATGTCTGCAGACGAAGCCAAAAAATATGGAATTGTTGATGAAATATATAAGCCAAAAAATCCTCGCGGGTAGCGATGAAATGAAAAAGACCGCCCCTTAAAAGGGGCGGTCTTTTTCATTTCATCTCATATCTCTTATGCAGCGAGAGGCGCTTCTTGTAATTTTTTTAGTTTTGCTTGTTCAAGCATTTTCTTGCGTTTTTCGTTTGATTCTATAATCATTCGCACAAGGATTACGGCGATGAGAATTGAAATAAAGAGACCCAACCACGCAATGAGCGTCCCGGGAAGGATACTCTCTCCTGCTCCAAGTACCGTCGCGGAGTTAGAATTCAATGCGGATTCAGAAAGCGCTGTATCGGCAGAACCCGCTACTTTTACTTTCTTTATATCGGTTATTGTATTTTTATTTACCGCTTGAGATACAGAAACTTTTTTTTGCTCTGTGGGTGTAATATCCTGTATAGATGCGAGCGGTGCAGACGCGACAATGGGCGCTATCGGTTGCGCATACAATCCCACTGGAACAATCCCTCCTGTCGTAGTGAATGAGACGATTGGAGAATATACCATTGCCCCATTTTCAAATGCAACAGCGCGGAAATAATATGTGGCTCCGGGAGTTAATTTATCAAGATTTGCCTGGAAATAACCCTGCTGAAAGATATCCGTGAGACC
>CAYIHV010000053.1:0-4978 GCA_964363315.1 uncultured Candidatus Saccharibacteria bacterium | reverse complement strand
TCTCCTTTTATGAGATTTAATACCCGCCCTAAGGCAGCGCTGACACATGAACCTTCAGAATATTTTTCGACAAACGCTCCCATTACCTGAAGTCTAGTATTTCCATCCGAAAAAGCTCCTCTTACTTTCAAAGTATCTTTATGCATTTGGCACACTCCCAATTTTTTTGAACTACCCTACCTTATAGTATACCATATTTAGAGAAAAATGCAAAGCGCGCCCGAAGGGCGCGCTTTGATAGTGTTCCATATAATATCTCCGTTTACCCTTTCCTCTGCGCACGTATGCGGTCAAGCTCGGTCAAATACTGCTTGCGAAGGCGCACCGACTTTGGGGTGATCTCCAAGTACTCATCGCTATTCATCATCTCAAGCCCGCGTTCGATGGAGAGCTCGTAGAATGGTACGAGAGTAACCGCTTCGGCTGAACCAGATGCGCGCATATTGGTAAGCTGTTTACCCTTAGTTGGGTTCACGGACATTTCATCGCCTTTGGATGTATTGCCGATCACCATTCCCTCATATACTTCGGTCCCCGGACCAATGTACAGAACACCGCGCTCTTGGAGGTTCCAGAGAGAAAATCCGAGTGACTTGCCGCTCGCCATGGAAACCATAGAGCCGGCATCGCGCTTCTTGATCTCGCCGGCATGCGGACGAAATTCTACGAACCGGCTCGAAAGGATGCCTTCACCTTTGGTGTCCACCATGAACTGTCCGCGGAAGCCAAGGAGTCCGCGCGTGGGAATCATATAGGTGAGGCGCATAATGCCGTGTTCTTCTTTCATGTTCGTCATCTCTCCCCTCCTCTTGCCGAGTTTCTCAATCACGACACCGGAACTCTCGGTCGGCACGTCGATAATGAGTTCTTCGTACGGTTCAAGCTTTACCCCGTTTTCTTCCTTAATGATGACCTGCGGCTGTGATACCTGAAGCTCGAATCCTTCGCGACGCATCTGTTCGAGGAGAATGGAGACGTGGAGCTCGCCGCGCCCATAGACCTTAAACGAATCCATAGCGGAAAAGTCGACACGGAGCCCCACATTTACCTCAAGCTCGCGCTCAAGGCGGTCGCGAATCTGGCGAATCGTCACAAACTTGCCTTCGCGGCCCGCAAACGAAGAATCGTTCACGAGAAAATTGAGTGAAATCGTCGGCTCGTCAATCTTGATTGCCGGAAGCGCTTCCTGCGAAGCATCAACACAGATAGTCTCGCCGATATAGATATCCGGCAATCCAGCGACCATGACAATATCTCCGGCAACTGCCTCGGGAACCTCTTTGCGCTCCGTACCCTCATAGGTGCAGAGTTTGGTGATACGGCCTGTGCGCGTCTCGCCGTTTGTTTTTTTTACCACCACCGTTTCGCCGGCGTGGATTGTCCCCTCATAGATACGGCCGATTGCAAGACGACCGAGGAAGTTATCGTACCCGAGATTGAATGGCTGCATGCGGAGCGGTGCGGTCGTATCCGCCTTTGCGGGAGGCACCTGTTCCAAAACAATATCAAGGAGTGGAGTTAGATCTTTTGAGTCCTCTTCGAGGGTGCGCTTGGCGATCCCCTGCCGGCCGATCGCGTACACGGTCGTGAAGTTAAGCTGTTCATCCGTCGCGCCCAATTCAAAGAAAAGTTCAAAGACTTCATCGTGTGCTTCTTTAGGGCGCGCGGCCGGTTTATCTATTTTGTTCAAAACCACGATCGGCTTGAGCCCAAGCTCAAGCGACTTCTTGAGAACAAAACGCGTCTGTGGCATCGGACCCTCCTGCGCGTCAACAAGAAGGAGCACGGTATCAATAGAACGAAGCCCGCGCTCCCCTTCAGAACCAAAGTCAGCATGCCCCGGTGTGTCCACGATATTTATCTTTGTCCCTTTATAGAAAACGGAAGTATTTTTTGCATAAATAGTAATGCCTCGTTCTTGTTCAAGAGCGTTTGAATCCATAGAGATCCCTTCTGGGACATCTCCCGTCTGGCGCATCAAAGCATCGGTCAAAGTGGTTTTGCCATGGTCAACGTGAGCAATAATCGCTATGTTTCTTATTTCCATGATTGATTTTGTTAACGAGTGAAACGAGTTTTAGAAAATCATCACCCGGTTAAATACGATTTGAGCCTGTTTTGAAGAAACCGCCTGCCAAGATGTGTCTTTAGGTACTTCTCGCGGTGAAGAGCGTCGCGTTTACCAAGACAAGCTTCTGAGTAAATAATCTTAGTGGACGGCGGTCTCTTGTAGACTCTACCTGTCATCTTTGATGTTGCTCAAATCGTGATTTCAAATCTTCCGTATACCCAACATAGAAGTTTTTATCCTTGTCTGACTTTAGGACATAGGTGTAGTAAAGTTTCATTCCAATTTGAAATCATTTAACTGGGTTAATAATCTAATGTCGCTTCGCCCCGCCTGCCATCGCCTGACTGTTTTCTTTTTGAGCGATAGGCAGTGGCGGGCAGGTCGTCATCTTATTAAAAAATCCGCGCGAAGCGGAAGATAATCCCTACTTATTATTACTATACCAAAAATATGTTTGCAGGTCAATCATTTGCATTTTTTAATTTCCTAAAAACAAAAAGCGCGGGATGCAAAACGAATGCAGTCCCGCACTATATAAAAGAGCCCTTTAATATCTTTCTCGCCTTTTTAAGTGCGGCAAATTCAATCTGCCTGATGTATTCACGAGTAAAGCCCAACTCTCTTCCTATCTCCTCAAGCGACGACTCTTCTATACCGCCAAGACCGAAACGCCTTTCTAGCACAAAATACTGCGTTGCTGAAAGACGCGACTTTAGGGCATCTCTCAGTATAGCGAATTGACTATCTGCAACATTCTCTTCAGGAGAATGTCCTTTTGACGGGATGAGATTGATAAACTCATCACCATAACCATATTCTTTTCCCACCTTTCTGCTGAGAGAGAACACTCGGACTGGAACATCTTCTTCTTGCGATCCGTTGTCTTTGGCGACTTTATTCGCTTTCGCAATTTTAGCCGCCTTGTGAGTAGGGATCCGTATTGTGCTCTCGTTGTTTATTACACTCCTACTTATACACTGTTTGATCCAAATGGTCGCATATGTTGAGAATTGCACCCCTTTTTTAGAATCAAACTTTGATATGGATCTTATCAGCCCCTCTACACCATAGCCGATAAGGTCATCAAGAAGCAATCCTTCTCTAACATATCTTTTGGCAATTAAAAGAACGAGACCTATATTTATCAAAATGACCTCGTTCCTTGCGCCAAGGTCGCCTTTTTGCGCCATTGCGACAAGCGCATTAGACTCCTCCCATTTCTTCCCCGTCCTGTTTGTTTTGCACATTTGCAGGATTGAAACGATGGGACCAACATCCCCTCCCCTGGGTCTTCTCCCCATTATCGTTCACCTCCTTTTTATTTTTTCTTGCAAGAACTGACCTCCGCCATTTTAGCAAACAAACACTAATTTGTCAATATTTTGAAAAACTACACCCCCTTCAAGAAATCAATATTATTTTGTATATCCTCAGCTTTCTTCATAACCTGATTACCATAAGAAGAATTCGCTGGTTTGGCATTGTCGCATTTTCTTCCGGAATAATATCTACACGCTGAATTTCTTTCCGAAGTATAGCTTCCGCTCACCGCGCCAAGGTCAGAAAGATATATTGCCGTTGCGACGAATGAATGTGCCGGATCCCATGGATCTGCATTATCCTCATTTATACCCGCCGCACGCGCAATGCGATTCTTAAACAATTCCCATGTTGAGGGAATAAATTGCGAAGGTCCCATTCCTCCTCCAAAACCGCGACTCGAGAAATATTCTTTAGCGGGGGGGCACGACACGGGGGTAACCTTCCAATCTCTGCCCAATCGCTTGGTGATATTCTCAAAAGGATCGGTATCACGGGGCGCTTTCATTACCCTTTCAAAAAAAGTGCCCGTATTCTTCCCTACCCCGTCTCCCGTTTCAAGACTGGACAAAATACATGAGCCGACATTCTTCCCTAAATCTGATTCTTGGGTCAAGATAGCGAGGATAAGGGCGGGGCGAACATTTGTTGAACGAGACGCAGAGGTTGCATATTCCAGCGCCTTGCTAAAAGGTATTCCCGCGGAATCGCGGAGGTTGAACAATGCGGTGCGGATTTGAGACGCTTTTTTCTTTTTCTCTTCAAGTTCTTTCTGATACGCGGTTTCTTTGCCCTTGGTAACCTTAAGGATTCTTTGTTTTTCCGCTTCATTGACTTCAGTCCTCTTTCTCTCAACTTCCTGTTGATAGCGTAAATCCGTTTCTTTGTTCTTCTTTTCTTCAAGTATTTTTTTCTGCTCTTCCGTCGTCTTCTTTTTTATGTTTATTTCAGAAAGGGAATTACTCACTGATTCTTCAATATATTGAAAAGCTTCAATATCGCCAAGGAGAGCGGAAATGGATTTATCGGAGAGCGCAACCTCAACAAGAGAATATGCGTCAATTTCATCTGTGCGGCGGAGAAGCCCCGCAAGGGCATCGCGTTCGCGTTCAATCTTCGCGGAAAGTTTATCAATTGTCTTATTTTTTACACTGATAGTGCTTGAGAGGTCATTGATATTAAGTGTTCGCAGGCGAATAGATATCTTCGTCTGTTTTATTTTATCATTGAGAAGAGAAATGTCTCGGTTTAATGTCGCTTTCTCTCTTCCTGTGTTCTCAATATTCGCTTCAAGCGCCGCCGCTTCTCTTTCACAGACAGCAAGGGCTTCCCGAAGCTCCGCTTCAGTAAGAAGCTTGAGTGTCTCGAGACTAGGGCAAGACGCTTCAGCTCTCACAGTAAAAGCGGACATCTGGAATATTACCGTAAAGACCATTATGGGCATTACAATCTTTATGAAGAAATGTTTTTGCATGGATGTTATACTATTATACTTTGAATTACGAAACTCGGCGAGATGGTGTCGCTTCAATGGGGTTGCGAGCGGGGCGACGCGAGCATTTCTGATTTTGCAAAATCACATCGCGT
>CAYIHV010000052.1:0-5052 GCA_964363315.1 uncultured Candidatus Saccharibacteria bacterium | reverse complement strand
GAAATATACGCTGTGCCATCAGTCAGGAGATAATTGGTATGTTTTTTATAAATCTCTCCGCGCTCAGATTGACGATAGAATTCATCATAATCAATACCAAGCCATTTTAATCCATCAAGGATGTTCTCTTCAAATGCGGAAGTAGAGCGCTCCTTGTCGGTGTCTTCTATACGAAGCACGAATTTACCTCCATGTTGCCTTGCGTAGAGCCATGAATAGATGGCCGTGCGAAAAGAACCGATGTGGAGGACTCCCGTGGGAGAAGGGGCAAATCGAGTCACTATTTTTTTGGTGTTAAAAGACATATTGGATTACCCATTCCTCTGCCTAGGACGATAGCCGATTAATTCAAAGCATGATGACGCAACAACACTGCCATTATCTGTTCAGCAATCTTTTCGGCTGAATCAGCGCGCGCGAAGGCAAGGGCTTTCTCTTTCATCTCTCTGCGACGGGCAGAATCCTGCATAAGGCGATCAATCTCCGCAATAAGGATATTGGGGGTAAGATTTTCTTCCTCCACAACAACCGCCCCGCCAGCGCGCGCATACGCAAAAGCATTTTCCCTCTGATGATTACCGTGAGAATTGGTGATTGGAACTAATATCGCTGGTATCCCCCAGATGGCAATTTCAAAGATAGCCGACCCTGAACGGGAGACAATAATCGTCGCCGCTTCAGCGGCAAGTCGCAGTTCCTTTGAATTGAGATATCCATGGATATGGTAACGAGACGCATAGATATCTTCATTGTTGCGTCCATGAGAAGCTCTTGTGAGAAGCCCATTGATAATATCTTGCGCTTCAGGAGCATTCGCTTCTCCTGTCTGATGGATGACTTGATAATGTTCTACAAGACGCGGGGCAAGCGACACCATATGCCCATTTATTTTTTGCGCTCCTTGCGAACCACCAAGAACGAGGATCACGGGGACATTGGGATCAAGCCCAAGCTCACGAAACGCGTCCAAGCCAGAAGGATGCATCAAGTCTTCACGAATAGGATTGCCGGTAAGCGCGGTGCGTCCGGCAGGAAAATACTCCGCCGCTTCCGGGTATGAAATGGCGATCTTTTGAGCAAACTTCCCCGCCCACGCATTCACGCGCCCCGGAACACTATCAGACTCGTGAATGATAACGGGGATACGAAAAAAACGCGCGGCGACAAGAGCGGGAAAACTCGCGAAAGAGCCCTTACTAAAAACAACATCGGGGTAAAGTGTAAATACTTTAAAAAACGCTTCTATCACGCCCCATACCATCTTGAAAGGATCTGTTAAATTTTTTATAGAAGAATATGTGCGCAATTTTCCAGCGGTAACCCTTTGAAAAGTAATCTTATTATCGTAGAGCATCCGTTCGTTATATGGTTCCGTTGACATATAATAAAGCTTCGCGCCGACGATCTTCTCGCGTTCAAGTATTTCATTTAATTTTTGAGCGACGGCAATAATCGGATAAAAATGTCCGCCACTACCACCGCCAGTAAAGAGAATTCTCACGTTATTTTTTGAAATTAAAATCTGGTAATAAATAGGGAATCCGTCATTTCGCTCGTCGACCTTTTGAAACCGTTGATTCTCTGGAAATATTAAGCAAAATGCCAATCTCAAGAAGAGAGAAAAGGATGGCAGTACCGCCGTGACTTATAAAAACAAGAGGCACTCCGGTAAGAGGGATGAGCCCGAGCATCGCCGCAATATTCATAAATGATTGCGATACTATCAGTATAACAACTCCAATAGCCAAAAGTCCACTGAACGAATCTGGCGCGGAACGAGCAATCCATAACCCTCGAAGACCGAATAGAAAAAAGAGGATAATAATGATGGCCCCTCCCACAAAACCGAACTCCTCCCCCACAACCGCGAAAATAGAATCCCCTGTCGGCTCAGGAAGCGACCCGAATTTTTGGATACTTTGTCCAAAACCGCGACCCGTAATGCCCCCTGATCCGATAGCAATGAAAGACTTCTGTATTTGATAACTTGCTCCCTGCGGGTCTCGTGAAGGGTTAAAAAAAGTGAGGACGCGCTCCTTTATGTATGGTCGTGCCATAGCGAGGATTGCAACCGCAACAAAAGAAATAAGGATGAGGACAAAAAAATGTCGTAACTTCATTCCCCCCGCAATTAGCATTGAAGAAATAGCGATGAAGAGCACGGCAAAAGTGCCCGTATCGGGCTCTGCAAGGAGTATGATAGCGGGGATAATAATAATCAATGCGGTAAAACCGAGTGCGTATTTAAATGAAGATAATTGCTCTTTAAAAAGAGGGAGGAGAGCCGCGCAATAAATCACCGTCCCCAGTTTGAGTATTTCAGACGGCTGAAAAGATAGTGCCCCCAATAAAATCCATCGATGAGCTCCCCCGTGAGCAAATCCAATTCCGGGCACAAAAACAAGGAGTGTTATTACTGCCGACCCAATAAAGATGTAGAGTGAATACTTGCGTATTATCCTTAAAGGGAAATATAAAAAGACAAGAAGGGCTATCACCCCCAAGAGGATGCCGAGAAAGGCCTGGTTAAAGAGAATGTCGCCGAGAGAGAACCCCTTGCGAAAAGAGAGTCCAAACGATGCTGAAGTGAAGACGAAAAGACCGACGGAGACAAGGATGATTGAAAGGGTAAGAAAAATTTTATCTATTTTTTTTGTCTTCATTCTGTTTTATTCATTCAACTTCAGTGTCGCTTGCACTAGTGTTTGCATATCACTAAAACGCCCTTTATGGGTCGAGCCGAGGACAACCGCGACCACAGGATGTCCGATGCCAATATCAAAGAGAATAGCAAGATTTCCCCCAGCAAGATTGGTATACCCTGTTTTTGAAGCCAATAAGCCGGGGAAATTCCCTATTGCTTCATTAGTATTGGCAAGAAAGTGAACAATGCCATCTTGCGATACAACTTGAGTATCTTTGTGAGTTGTTACTTCAAGCGTAGAAGGATATTTTTCTCGCAACGCGACAAGGAGGAGCGCAATCTCGCGCACCGAACCGTATCCACCCGCCGTCGCTCCCGCTGTGGCGGGCAAGTCCGCCTGCGCACTATCCTCACTGACAGATGCTACCGCTCTTGTTTGTGAAATAACATCAAGTCCTGACTCATTGAAAAATTCCATTGTGGACAACCCAAGCTCTTTTGCTTTATCATTCATCATCTGCACGAAACTGGCGCGCGCTAAAGCAGAATCTCCTGTATAATTATTCTGCCCTTCCGAACCCACAAAAGAAGCAATGGCGCGCGCCGCATCATTTGAAGAGACAAGGAGCATTGTATCGGTAAGGTCGGCAAGACGCCACCTCTCTCCCACACGAAGCCCCGAGTCCCCTTCTGTTGAAACATCATCGTGAGTCAAGGTAATAATCGCATTATCTCCCATTTGTTCTTTTGCCACAAACGCAGTCATAAGTTTGGAAAGAGAAGCGATGGGAAGTTTTTCATTTTCATTGCGCGAGAAGATGACTTTATTGCGCAGAATATCAAAAACAAATACTGCGCGCGCGGAAGTGAATATATCCTTAAAAGGATCTATGGGGGTCACGGGAGCTACATTCTGAACGATTCCCCTTAATGATGCTTCCACCAAAGGAGGTCTTTCAGAAAGAAAAAACCCATAGAGTCCCGCAATGGATAATGTACTCCCTATTAAGACAATCAGGAATGATTTAATCTTCTTCATCGGTAATGAGGTCAGGGTCTTCTTCATATCCATGTATTAATCCATCTGTCTTCTCCTCCTCCCGCAAGTCCTCTGTGGGGGCAGATTCCGCTCTCATTTCATCGACCGCACTTTGCATAGTTTCATATTCGGGGAGATCTTCTACTTTGCTAATTCCCATATACGAGAGGAGGTCAAAAGTTGGACCATACACGACACTGCGCGCGCTTCCTTTGTCAATTCGCTCTATAAGTCCTCGCACTTCCAGATTGCGTAAGATATAATTTGAATTCACTCCGCGGATATAATTGATCTCACTTCGCGATATCGGTCCGCGATAGAGGACGATGGCGAGCGTTTCAAGCCCCGCTTTTCCAAGGTCTTTATTGAGCTCGTCTTTAATGAGTTTTTCAATGACCGCGCCCATTTGTGGCGCGGTTGAGAGCATTATTTCATCGTTATTTTGAATGAGGATGATCCCCCTCCCCGAGAGCTTCTCCTCGAGTATTTTAATCCCCCCCCGCGCGTCTTCTTCAGATATCTCAAGCGCCTTTGCGAGAAATGAAATCTTCATTGCTTCCCCTTTAAAGAGCATGATTGCCTCAATACGCGCAGAAATATCTAAATTGCCATCCATTCTGTTATTTTAACACAATAAACGACTAACTGTGAAATGGTGGGTATAGATGTATCAGATACTATAGTACAAGATACATCTATACCTTGTATATTTTTCGAACTTGGAAACGAAACGTCCAAGTTAACGAAACGTCCAAGTTAATTAACTATTTATTATTAACTATCTTAACGATCTTTTTCCCAAACTCATGAGCGGCGAGAGGACCGTTTGCGGTGATGACAACACCATCAACGACCACGGGTTTATCCTCACGGGTTACGCCATATTTTTCAAAGATAGCGCCAAGTTCATAATCGTCGTCCCATCCAGTCGCGCGTTTTCCAGTCAAAACTCCCGCTTTTGCTAAAATCCGCGGAGAAATACAGATGGCGCCGTAGGGATAATTTTCTAATTTTTGCGCCTCTTTAAAAATGCGCGCGGTTGCTTCATTGTCCAAAGACTCCAAAGCTCCCTGTCCTCCAATAGCAAAGACGCCATCATAGTCTGATAATCGCGCCTCTGACAAAGCTATGTCTGGCATCACTTTTTCGTTCATGTGAGAAAATGCCAGCGCGCAGAGGGGAGCCGCGGTGACGACCGCAATCCCCTCAGCTTCAAGCTCTGTCCGCGTATCAAAATATTCTTTTGCTTGAAATCCTTTTTGCGCAATGATTAATAAAACTTTTTTCATTGTTTGTTGTAATTTGTCAGTTGTAACTTGCTAGTTGTCAATTGTCAGTTGTTAATTGTTAATTGTTCTTCCATAATTCG
>CAYIHV010000051.1:0-5069 GCA_964363315.1 uncultured Candidatus Saccharibacteria bacterium | reverse complement strand
GTCTCGCTTTCCTTATCGCGGCAATAGTTGCAAATGGAGAGTCTGTTGTCCATAATATAAATACGACTATTGACCGAGGGTATGAAGAGATAGAAAATAGGTTAAGAGATATCGGTGTTGATATCAAAAGAGTAAGACAGAGTGAAGAAACTTCGAGCAATTAAAATATATGGAATTTTTCATAAGAAAAATCGGCATTGACCTTGGCACAGCAAATACGCTCGTGTTTATTCCCGGCAAGGGTATTGTCTTAAACGAACCTTCTGTTGTCGCGGTAAACCAACAGAATAACCGCATTATGGCAGTTGGACTGGAAGCAAAACAAATGATCGGAAGGACTCCCGACAATATTATCGCGTATCGCCCTATGAAAGACGGTGTTATCGCGGACTATCGGATCACTGAAGCGATGATTCGGTATTATATGAATAAGGCGCTCGGGAAATGGAATATCTGGAAACCCGATGTGATGATATCGGTACCGGCGGGGGTTTCGTCAACCGAGCGGCGCGCGGTGATAGAAGCGGCTATCAATGCGGGAGCAAGAAATGCTTATGTGGTAAAGGAGCCGATTCTTGCGGCTATTGGAGCGGGTATCCCCATCTATGAAGCGCACGGTCATATGATTGTTGATGTTGGTGGAGGAACAACCGATGTCGCTGTAATCTCCCTTGGGGGTATTGTCGCTTCCACTTCAGTAAAATGCGCTGGGAATAAGCTTGACCATGCAATCGCTGATTATATTAAAAAAAATTTCAACCTCGCTATTGGTGACCGCACCGCGGAAGAGATAAAAATTCATATCGGTTCAGCCGTGCCTTTGGACGACGAGCTCTCTATTGTCATCAAAGGACGCGATTATGTTACCGGACTTCCTCGCACGGCGCGCATTTCTACAAATGAAATTGTAAAAGCAATAAATCGCGAACTTCATGAGATTGTCCGCGCAATTAAAGATGTCCTCCAGGAAACACCGCCTGAACTTGCTTCTGATATTATTGATAAAGGAATCATTATGACCGGTGGCTCATCTCAGCTCAGAAACCTCCCAGAGCTCGTTTTCCGTCGTACGGGGGTTAAGGCAGTGCTTGCTGACGATGCGCTTTACTGCGTGGTCAAGGGGACGGGTATCGCGCTTGAACATCTTAATACTTACAAAAAGAGTATTATCTCAAAGAGGTAAATAATCCAATGTCGTTTCGCTCCTTAAAAATTAGCCATGGATTCTATCTTTGAACATTACAAAAGGACAGGATATTTGCATCACGCATATATCATTGAAGGACAAAAAGGGGAGATACTCCCCGTCCTTCTTTCCGCATTTGTGCAACATATTGGCATAACGACACAAGGTAATCCTGATATTATCATCCTTGAATGCCCAACATTCGGAATCGATGAATCGCGCGATTTGTCGCTCCAACAATCTCGGTCGGGGTTTAGCGCTCCTGCGACCAAAACATCAGGCGGCTTCTCTGGAAGAATATTCATCATTGGCGCAGAATCGTTTACGGAGGAAGCGCAGAACGCGCTTCTTAAAACATTTGAGGAACCGACTCCCCATACTCACTTTTTTGTCATTATCCCGCGTCTTCATATTCTCATACCAACGCTTAAATCACGCGTGGTTCTCGTGAATGGGAAAAATACATCCTCTCTCAAGGACGAGGTGAGGGATTTTACGGAGAAATTTTTAGACAGTTCCTCGCTTACAGAACGATTTGCTTTTATAAAAAAAATTACGGAAGTAAAAAAGGGCGAGGTCGTTGACCGAGAAAAGATTCGTCGCATCCTTGACCATCTCGAACGAATACTTTATACGCGTCTCGTGAGAAAAGAACCCGCTATTCGCGGACAAGGTGATATTTTCCGTGAGATATACAAGACAAAAACTTATCTCGCCGATCGCGGTTCGTCACCCAAAATGCTTCTTGAACATTTGGCAATGGAGCTTTTGCAAAGGTCCGACCTTGGCCCAAATTCTTAAGGTCGGACCTTTGCAAAAGTTTAACCTTGCGAAAATTATTAGACGACAGGTCTAAACTTTAATCTTTGTAACTTTCGTTCCCTCAACAATATCAGCAACCTCCCAGCCGAGCACTTTTATCTCTCCCCGAAGACGGTCCGACTCGCCCCAATTTTTATTTTTACGCGCTTCTTCATAAGTTTTTATAAGGGCTTGTATATTTTTTGGAACGAGCTCTTTAGCAGGAATAGAAAGGTTGAGGCCAAATACACGGTCAAAATCAAGAAGTGTCGCCGTCTTCTCGGCGTCTGAAAGTGTGGCGTCTTTCGTAATTTCCCATGCAAGAGCAAGGGCGCGGGGCGTATCCAGATCGTCGGTGATGATTTTCAAAAAACGCGCGCGATAGACTTCATTGATATTACCCCCTTCTTTATTTATATGATTATCGAGTTTTCGGAGTGTGTTCTCTGCCCCCTCCACCCCCTCCCATGTAAAATTCGCTTGCGAGCGATAATGGGTGCCGAGTACCCAATAGCGAAATGCGCGGGGTGTAAAACGATGCTCAATAACTGTTTTAAGGGTTGTGTGGTTTCCAAGCGACTTTGACATCTTTTGCCCGTCAATCATCACGAATTCATTATGAATCCATATATGAGCAAACGGCTTACCGGTGATCGCTTCCGATTGGGCTATTTCGTTGGTGTGATGCGGAAAGATAAGGTCAACACCTCCTGTGTGGATATCGAGCGTCTCGCCAAGCTCGCTCATCGCCATCACAGAACACTCTATGTGCCATCCGGGGCGCCCTCGCCCAAAGGATGCGTCAAAAGCGACGAGCCCATCGTCTGGTGTCCAAAATTTCCATAGCGCAAAATCGCGTTCATTTTTTTTATCTTCTCCTCCCGCGCGAGATTGTGTCTCCGCCGCAAGGTCTAATTTTGCAAGAGCGCCATAGTTTTTTGATTGAGAAACATTGAAATACACTCCGTCGGTTGTTGCGTACGCATACCCTTCTCGCAAAAGCTTTTCTATGGCTACAATCATTCCTCCAATATGGGCAGTCGCGTGGGGAAGACGCTCGGGTATTTTTATGTTCAAGCTACGCAAATCGGCAAAATAAAAATCTTCGTATATGCGTGTGAGCTCGCCGAGTGGCACCCCTTCTTTTTGGCTTCGTCCAATGGTTTTATCGTCAATATCCGTGATGTTCATCACTTGATTGACTTTATATCCGGCATATTCAAAGACACGACGAAGAATATCGTTGGTAATGGCGGCGCGGAGATTTCCAATATGCGCATAATCATATACAGTCGGACCGCATTGATATATTGAGACATTTCCTCTTTGAAGCGGCGTGAATGTCTCTTTCTTCCCCGTAAGCGTATTATAAAGAACTATATCCATTTTTTCGTCTTAAAATAAGCAAAGATTACAAAGGTAATCGTTGCCATTATCCCTATAATAATCCAAAAATCTCCTTGAGAGCCCACGATGGGCAGTGTGTGGGTATTCATTCCAAAAATTGTAGCAATGAGAGAAAGGGGAAATGTTATGAACGAAATGATAGCGATTGTCTTCATAATGTCGTTGGTTTTGGTGGTAAGAAGAGAATCGTTGGTGTTACGAAGCTCAAGAAGCGTTTCGCGCTGTCCGTCCAAAGCAGAGGAGACCTTGAAATATTCACCAGTAATATTTCGTAGATAATATAAGAAGTCCTGACCAAAGAACTTTATACAAGCAAGCTCAAACGATTCCAAGACTTCTTTATGTGGGAGGATGGTCTGTCTGAAATTCAAGAGATCTCTATTGAGACGAGAAATAGAGGTTACCATCTTCCTTTCTTTGCCACCAAATATATTGGGTTCTATTTCCGCGATATCGCGCTGTATATAAGAAAGTTCATCATTAAGCATTTTATAAAGTTCTTTAATGATATAGAACAGAATGTATCCAGCGTGATCGCCGATATTCGACCGTTCAAGAATTGAATGTACCTCAAATACTTTTGAGAATTCGTGAAGCGGATCGACAAGATCGTAATGTGTGGTAATGAGAAATTTCTTTCCAACGACAAAATCAATCTCTTGTTCATTTTTGCCATTATGTTTATGAGAGATGGTAGGGAAATGTAAGATGAGATAGATGAAGTCGGGATACAAGTCAACTTTTGAGCGCAAGGTCGGTACGAGAAGTTCGTTTGCGGTGAGCGGATGAATATCAAACTCTTCCATTATCGCGCGCGCTTCCTCTTGTGTCGGGGATTCTAGATCAACCCAGACGAGGTCTTTGTAGGTATATCGTGAAATCATGGTGTAAGTATACCATTGATAAACAATCAAGCACAATGAAAAAGCCCCTAGGTAACTCTCTAGGGGCTTTAATGCTAAGACGGTGGGCGGTGGGCGTTATGGTTGTGTGGTTTGGTGAGGTTTTTTACCGCGAACATATTCCATCTCGGCCAAAAGCCGCTCCACTTTCATCTCTGCCTCGGCAAGTTCGTTTTCTTTTTCTTCTATTCTTTCTATTTCTCCTTCGTCGCCGATGTCATTTAGAAGAAAAACGAGTTCCTCCTTAATCCCTTCTAGCTCCAGCTTCCTTTTCAGGAGGATATGCCCCAAATCGCCAAACTTTAGACAAGATCTTTTCTTCTTGCGTGGACCGTCTTTGCGCCATGTGTACGGGTGCTTCCTGAGTTTTACCCATGTTCCTTTAGGGTAAACTTCATAAGCACCCCCTACAGCAACACTATTAAGCCAATCCGTAGTAATATTCCACGGATTTATGGGCGTGCGCGCCATACACCCATCCCTTATAAGATCCTGCGCACCCTCAAGCTCTTCCTCTATCGGTCTGTAAACAATCGGACCGCAAGGGAAAGCTTTTCTCGCGTTCTTTTCTTGAGAACTAGGAAACTCCACGCTATCAAATATCCCCAGTGGACCGACACTGAGAAAGCGGTACAACACGAACTTGCTTGGCTTGCCACCTTTCTTTTTTGCGATCGCGATGAGCGCGACATATGCACCGCATTCATCACCTGCGACGTACTTGATCTTCTTGGCATAGAACGCCATATCTAACCCCCTTTTAAATTTTTATG
>CAYIHV010000050.1:0-5073 GCA_964363315.1 uncultured Candidatus Saccharibacteria bacterium | reverse complement strand
TAAATTCGAAGACGCCGACACCGTGTTCTCCTTCCACTTGCGCGATGACCCCACACTCCGCATGAAGGGCGGTGGAGACTTCAATGTATTCCCCCGGTCCGAAATTGTTTCGCGGGTCACCATCAAAATACGGTACGTACTCGTGAGGAAAGTGCTTGTTGTATGCAATGATGGTTGTTCCGTCCTTACATACCGCCATCGCTGCGACCTGCCGCCACCAGTCGGAGCTTTTCTCTCGTTCCCTGAGAAGAATTTCCATTCGCGGAAGTATTTCTCCCATCTCCAGATCTCCTCTATGGATGACTCTGTCGGCATCGGGGATTTGAGAGCCGATAACGCCCGTAGACCGATTCCAATCCCATCGTAAAAAGGTGGGGAGGAATTCGACCTTCATATCCTGAAAATGCCTCTCATAAAGCACATATGAGACATCCTCCTTGGGCATAATTAGCACAGCACCATCCCCCGACTCTTTTATTGCAACCCTAGCTTCGGAGAAACGCATGACTCGAAAACCAAGCGCGCAGAGGATCTTCCGTGTTTCCTCGAAACGAAGGGCTCGAATCTCACGCACAAGATGAGAGAGTTCTGGAATATCACTCGCCTCAACAATGCATATACTCTTCGTACCAGCTTTCACGAGAAAGTCCAAATACCCCCGATGAATCACAGGGATGAATGAGACGACAATCTTCCTTCTCTTCATTTTATATCACCCCCCTTCATCTCGCTGATATAGTCCTGCACTGTCTTGACAAGTCGCCCCTCAAGCTCCGCAACTCCATCAATCATCAAGTGACGGATTCTAGCAGAACTGGATGTCTCAGCCTGTGGTTCAAAGACCACCACTCGCCCGACATATTCTTCCACCTCGGTTTTTTTCTCAACAGGGAAATCTTTTGTTGAGTGAGACATGACGAAGACATCTGGATGAAGCTCTTTGTGCAAGTAGTCAATGTCTGTATCCACTGCCTGAAGCGTGCGCAAGGTAAGAATGTCGACTGATCTCATGAAAGCGAGCATTCTTAAGCGCTCATTTTCGGGAACAATCGGCCTATTATCCCCCTTGCGCTTGCGCGTCAGCTCGTCGGAATCGACGCCGACAATGAGGATATCTCCTTGCTTCTTTGCGAGCTCGAGGTATTTTCCGTGGCCTTCGTGAATGAGATCGTACACTCCTTGAGTGAGCACGACCTTGTACCCAAACTGCTGAAGCATTTTCGTAACATCTTTGAGATGTTCAAGGTTAGGGATGAATCTCATATCGAACGGCGCCGAAGGAGACAGAATCTCCTTTATATTCAATTCTTTTTCCATACAAATCCTCCTTTTTTGGTTTTTTTCAAATACTATCCAATTTCAATACTACCTCAGATATTATAAAATGTACAGAGCTCTACTGTTGCTATATATTCGGGAGGTTTTTATTATTTATGGTAATATGAATACATATAAATTTAGCCTTATGAAAAAAGCGCCACTTATAATTTTTGACGGACTTGATGGATCAGGAAAGAGTACACAGGTCGCTCTCCTGAAAGAGCGCGTTAATAAAAAACATAAAGTTCTCTTTACGCGTGAACCGGGAGGTTCCCCTCTCTCGGAAAGAATCAGGGATATCTTTTCAACTCCCGAGGGTGCTCGGGCGAGCGCTCAAACACAATTTCTTCTGATGAGCGCTTCCCGCTCGAACTTAATTGAAGAGGTCATCGTCCCTAATATTAAAGAAGGAACACCCGTAATCTCTGAAAGAGGGGACTCTTCAACTTTTGCATATCAAATATACACAAATGAAAGATTTGATCTTGAAGGATTATTCTTGGAGATCAGAGACATTCTCTTTGGAGAATTCAAACCAACACATTATTTTATTTTTGATGTGTCGGCGGTTGAGGCGAAGCGTCGCGTAAATACTGATACGAAGCGCACACGATCAATCTTTGATATGGACCCCATTGATTCTTATGAGCGCGCGCGAGATGGATTTCGGACATTTGCCGGTAAATTCCCCGAAGAAGTTACGCTTGTTGACGGAGACCGGGACCCAAAAATCATCCACGAAGAAGTGTATGCACATATTAAAAAACTTTGCGGGTGGGAATAATAATTATGATTAGAGAACGATTAAGGATATTGATACAAAAAGCGCTCCATAATCTAAATATTGACGAGGATGTGGTGGAGATAGAGAGACCCGAGGACAATCTTCATGGCGATTATGCGACGAATATCGCGCTCTTGAACGCAAAAAAATCGGGACTTGCTCCGCTAGAGCTCGCGAACAAGATTGTTGCGGAACTTTTGCGTGAACAATCAAACGATATTGCGAAAATAGAAATTGCCGGTCCCGGATTTATCAATTTTTTCATTGAGAATACAATAATTGAGAGGGAAGTATTTCAGAAAGAGTTCTTGCCGACAAGAAAAGGAGAGAAAATAAATATTGAATTTATCTCAACCAATCCAACGGGAGAGCTCCATATTGGGCACGGACGAACAGCATTTTATGGTGATACACTGTCTCGTGTACTTGTTTTGTCTGGAGCGGATGTGTCCCGTGAATTTTACATCAATGACTCTCGTGAGAGTAACCAAATTAACGAATTAGGGAAGACCGCTCTCGGAAAAGGGGAACAATATAAAACCCCTGAGCTGGGTGAGAAGATGAAGAGATTAGATTTTTCTGGATTATCTGAAGAAGAAGCAGGGGGCCTTCTTGCTTCGGCTGTGCAAGAAAGCAATCGCGCATTTATTGAGAATATACTCGGCATTCATTTTGATATATGGTATTCGGAGGAAATGAAACTTCGCGTATCAGGAGCAAACAGTGCTATGTTGCAATTTCTCAAGGATCACGGGAATACTTACGAGAAAGATGGCGCATTGTGGCTCAAAACGACGGAATACGGAGACGATGAAGACCGCGTTATTGTGCGCGGAGACGGGACCATGACCTATTTTATTGCCGACATAGCGTATCATCAAAATAAATTTGAGCGCGGGTTTACGACGGTCATTGATATATTGGGGGCAGATCACCATGGGCATATGAAGAGAATGCACGCAGTCGGTAAAATACTTGGTTGGCCCAAAGCGCCCTTATCGGGTGTCCCACAACCTATTGTATTTATCGCGCAACTCGTTTCCCTTAAAGAAGATGGTGTCTCAAAAAAAATGTCTAAACGCGCTGGTAATGTAATTTTACTTCGTGACCTTGTGGATGAGTTTGGGATTGATGTTGCGCGATGGTTTTTTATTGAAAAAGCGCTTACTACGCAAATGAATTTTGATATGGCGCTTGCTCGTGATACAAGCGACAAGAATCCCGTATATTATGTTCAGTATGCGCACGCGCGACTAGCTTCGATACAGGAAAAGACGAATGGGTTACAACAATCAGTAAATACACTTTCGTTTGATGAGATGATGAGAATTCCCTCTGCGCGCGCTCTTGCTTTGAGCATCATTGAATTCCCTGAAATAGTATCAGATGTATCGCGCAACTACATGGTCAATGCGCTTACTAATTATGCTACCGACCTTGCCCAATGTGTTAATTCTTACTATCATAATATGAGGGTTATAGAAGATAATATGTATGATGCCTCTGCGCTCGCTCTCTTTCTAGAAGCAAAAGCAACTCTTTCTCGCGCGCTAAATCTTCTCGGTATTTCTGCTCCAGAACGAATGTAAAATAGTTTTTGTTCGATAGTTTTTGGTGTGGTATTATGGGGTGATATGGATAATCCAGAGAAAAAACTATCAGAAATTGCAAAACATGAAGAAGAAATTCTCTCTTTTTGGCGTGAGCATAAAATTTTTGAAAAATCTCTTGAACAGACAAAAGACGGCGACACTTTTTCTTTTTATGATGGTCCTCCGTTTGCGACCGGTGTTCCGCACTATGGACATTTACTAACGAGCGCGATTAAAGATGTTATTCCTCGCTATCAGACGATGCGCGGACGAAATGTCCGCCGTGTGTGGGGATGGGATTGCCACGGACTTCCAATTGAAAATCTCATAGAATGTGAGCTCGGACTTGAACACAAAAAAGACATTGAGGAATATGGTATTGGAAAGTTCAATGAAGCGGCGCGCGCGTCGGTCCTGCGTTATGATTCGTTATGGAAAGAGATTATTCCGCGTATCGGGAGGTGGATTGATATGGAACATTCATACAAGACGATGGATGCGTCCTACACGGAGTCGGTGTGGTGGGCATTTAAGACACTCTATGACAAAGGGCTCATTTATCAGGGGTTCAAAGCGATGCAGATCTGTCCACGGTGCGAGACAACACTTTCAAATAATGAAGTGGCGGAAGGGTACAAAGACATCACGGATATTTCAGTAACGGCAAAATTTGAGCTTGAAGATGAGCCGAATACTTTTATCCTTGCATGGACGACAACACCGTGGACATTGCCGGGAAATGTAGCTCTTGCGGTGAGCCACGAGGATGAGTATGTAAAAGTTTCAATAGGAGCTGAAAAATATATTTTAGCAAAAGAACGCGCAGAGGAAGCGCTTACAGGAAAAGAATATGAAATTATTTCACAAATAAAAGGGCGCGAGCTTGTTGGTAAAAAATACAAACCAATTTTTGATTATTATTCAAAAAATGAAACACTCATTAATTACGAGAATGGATGGAAAATTTATGGCGCGGATTTTGTGACGATGGATAGTGGTACTGGAGTGGTGCATATTGCACCCGCATTTGGAGAGGAAGATATGGCGCTCGGTAAAAGAGAAAATTTGCCGTTCATTCAACATATTTCAATGGATGGTACGATGAAGAAAGAGGCGCGTGATTTTGCAGGTGTTTCTGTAAAACCCAAAGGAGATCATCAGGCAACAGATATTTTAATCATCAAACACTTAGCTGGTATAGGCGCGCTTTTTTCAAAAGAAAAAATTGTTCACGCATATCCCCACTGCTGGCGATGTGACACACCGCTCCTCAACTATGCCGCGGAGTCGTTGTTTGTAAAAGTTACCGATCTCAAGGAGAAACTTATTGCGGAAAATGCAAAGACGAAATGGGTGCCGGAAAATCTGCGTGATGGC
>CAYIHV010000049.1:0-5083 GCA_964363315.1 uncultured Candidatus Saccharibacteria bacterium | reverse complement strand
GTAAATTCCACTTCCAAAGTCGCCGATTGTGAATCGTAGCCAATGGAGCGGATATTTGTTGACGTGACCGGTATTCTTTGCATAAATTTATTTTATCAAAATTTTAGGCATCTTTCGACATCGATTTAGCTAAAGCCGAATCAAAAAGCTCTTTGAGTTTTGCTTTTTGTTCAAGAAGCTGTTTTTTATAATCCTGAACCGCGGAAAGTTTGGCAACGATTTGTTTTTGAATTTTGAGAGGTGGAAGAGAAATTTTGATTTTCTCAATCCTTTCTAACGCTAACTTTGGGACTCCGACGGCTTGCGTAAATATCTTGATTTGATTCTTAGCTTTGTTAGTTGATAAAGAAAAGATCAGAAAGTCTTTGTCTATAATTTTATCGTTTATTAATAACTTTGCAGCATTTTCCGTTAAATTTGCCCCCTCTAATTCTTTCGGCACTTTACCAACTAACCCGATAGTACCAGCTATAGATATATAAATGTCTCTTGATGAAATAATATAGCGTTTAATGTGCTCAAAAATCTTCTCGTCTATATACTTCAAGTTTCCCATGTCGATAGACCCGTCAACAAAGTCAGTAACTCTTAAATATGGGTGATCAGTTTTGATCGGAGAAAAATTCATTCCCTTGGGTACTCTCTTACCGCCTTTAACCTCAACAAGATCGCCCAATTTTTTAACCCCCCAATCCTTCTTGCCCGCCATAGCCTTGGCGTCGGCGGGGCCGGCCGGATTTACCCCCACACCAAACTTTTTGGTGTGGGGGTTTAATTTCTCATGCAAAAGCGACTGGAAAAGCTCGTCGGTTTTTTGAATAAGGCCATCATTCAATTTCTGCGCCTCGGTAATTTTATCCAACCGCTCAACAATTTGTTTTTGGGTTGTGAGAGGAGGAAGAGGAATCTCGATTTTTTCAACATGTTCCTTACGTAAATTATAGATTCCAGAAGTTGTCGCGATTTTTCTTCTTAACTCTCGTTTAAAAGTTGGGGTTAACAAAAATAAATGAGCGTAATGCGATAAAAGCTTTGTGTTATCAAGTCTTAATCTTACAAGAAACGAAGCAAATCGCATTCCCTTCTCTTTTTCGGTAACAAGAGCAGAACGACCAACTAGGTCAGGATTGCCATTTGAGGCAACCATGACAATATCGTTTTTGTGTAACTCGCCATTACCGTTTTTTGCACTAATATGTTTAAGGTCGTCGAGATTTATATGCCCTTCCTGAATATTTGGAATACGCAGAACCGCAACAGTCCCGCCTTCGTCTTTGCGTGACCAACTTATTCCACGATCAAATTGCGCTAAACAATCGCCTAATTTTTTTGTTGGATAAGACATAGATTCAAATTTGTTTCCATAATTTGTCTTTGTACGGATCAACAATTGAGCCGTCTTTACTTCTTACTTCGAAATGTAGATGGATTGGGCGTGTACCCTTATTGCTAACATAAGCAACAACATCGCCCTGCTTTACGGCGCAGGATCGCGTAAGGTCGTTTGAAATTTGTACCTCAAGAGAATCAGCCAATTTTTCGCAATGGCGAAACCATGTCACGAATCCATTTTCATGAACGACACAAAAAGAGCCGTCAGTATTCCAATTAGCTCCGTATATAAGGTCTTTGCCTTGCGCGGCTTTATATAATTGGCCGTCTGCTGGCGCTACAACTGGAGTCAGTTTTGGATAAGGAAAATCATATCCGGCGTGGCCGTCGTATTGTAGAGTACTTCTTCCGCCATCGTAAGAAACTCCTACATAATTTATTTCTTGATTTTTGAAAAACTCACCGCCGTTTTTTTGGGGGTAACCGCAGGGTTCCTGGGAACATTGCGCGCCTTCTCCTATTTCTCCATTGAAGGCCTTAACTTTTTGATCTTTCGCATTTCTACCCCAACGATTGTTGCTATTGGGATCAATCGCGGTACCAGAGTGATCCAAAATCGCACTAATTTTAACAGTATACGGAGTAACGGATTGTCCATTTGAATCTTTATCTTGGATGGGGCAGATTAAAAAGCCAATATTTACCTCTTCTGTTTTAACGACTTCCTGCTCAAGTGGCTTGCTCGTAGGCACCTGAGTTTTTTGTTCAACGACTTGATCTGTAGATGTGGTTATTTCCGGCTTTGGAAGCTTGTTACTGATGGCGGGTTTTTGTGAGATAAAAATCTGTAGCAAGTTTTCTAATGCTCGCCTCAGAACTTCTCCTAAATTTTTTGTTGGCCAGTTAGACATAATCGTCATTGCAAAAGTTTTTCAACGGAAATAGCAATCACAGATGTGATAAGGGCTGTAATCGCCGCGATCAAGATAGTGCGGACATCTCCCCTTAGGCCGTGCCACATCTTTATATACCATGGCGAAAAAACCAAAAGTCCTTTTTCTGTAGCCCGGTAAAAATTTAGTGAGTATGTTGAACCCAATCTAATTCCTTTTACATCTTGAGGAACTTCTTCGATATAACCCCTTACCACCAAGTTTTCAACTGGTTTGCGATCGTGTTGAGCAATGCCATTTATCAAATCGGCGGGTGATAAAAGACCGCCGCGATCAACCACTGCTTTTAATATTCTTTTTTCATTTTCAGTCATAAATTTTGAGTGTTTTGATCATACGGTTTTTCGATTATAAAATATCGCGCAGAAGCCATTAGCAAAATCGCCCTCGGGAAATCGCGTAGGAAATTCTTCTTCATGGAGTTTTGTTAATTCTGGTAAAGATTGGCAATCGTTCGTAACTTGTCGTGCAAGTTGAATGTTCGGCCCTCTTGCAAATATGTAAATCACATTAACCGACTGTTGTATTTTCGCTTTTATTCTTCTGATAAATGGATCTGCAGTTAAAACTTCTGCACCAGATCGCGCAACAAGTATAATCGCAACTTTAATATCTTGGCCCACAAAAGTAAGAGGTACATCCTGACCTTTTTCTTTTTGTGCAATTTCATTCAAAAATTTAGTAAAATTATTGCTTTCAAAAACAGTGTCTCCGGTTTCAGTAATGCCGGCTTTCCTTCTGCCCAATCCGAGAAGCTCTCTTAGGAGAACTCGTGTAAATAAGCCCCTTTCGTCGGTTGTATCAATAATCTGACAAAACTCTTTTAATTCTGAATCTTTCTCTATCTCGGGCCGCAATACCGAATTGATGAAATGTCCAAAAGAACTTCTGGCTTCTATAAAAGAATGTAGTGCCTTCTTCGCCATCATTAAGTCAATCGCCTTTCCAAGTTTTGTGTGTATATGTGGCCGCGCCTCGGGAATCACCGCCTTGTTCATATACAAAACGGTTGCTTTTGAAAGATTTTCGTCTTGATTTGAATGAAAGTCGAGCATAACCACGACCTTATCGTTCGCAATAAAAGATTCTCTGCTTAATTCTGGAGAAATCCATTTAATTTTAAGACCATAAGGTAAAAGCCCTTCTACCTCCGTGTTAATGGAAACAACAAAACTATCAAGCTTGCCCTGAATATTCATGGCCGTTGCTGTTTTCTCCGCCTTTTTTCCGGTCCACGCAATAAGCTCAGCTAGCCAACCAACTATTTTTTCACCCTTTTCTTGATGTAAAACAAAAAGATAAATAATCAGCCATGTAAAAAATCCGGCGGTAACTCCAAAGGTTAAAATTGACGAAACTAATGTCATGGTTATTTTTTAGGCACTTTTGCCAAACACTCTAATTTGGAACAAGAAAATAGAATTTTATTTTGCTCGGGATAAACAGCCCCAAAGTTATCATCTCTAAGTACATCGCCGCAAAATTGGCATTTCATTTTCCCAGCTCGAAAATCGTCCAACAGATTTAAGTTCTGGAGCAAAATTTCCAAATCATGCTTATGAACTGCTTCAATTTCTTTTTTGTCTTTCATATTTCTTAAATTAACTTCTTAATTTCACCTACTGCCGACTCGAGTTTTTTCTCCCCACTTTCAATTTCCTTTAAGATTTCTTTTGGATCACGACGGCTTACTTCTTCCTCTCCGCTGTAAGGGTTATATGTGTTCGCCGAAAGAATATAATCATTTTCGGCAATTTCTTTCACGGTAGTGAACCACGAATAAGGTTTGGCAACTGCCTGATCTTTATTCCAGAGTTCCAGCAGTTTTGGAATATCATTCTTGTATTGCGGTCCGAACTTCTTGGCGGCCGATAGAGATGAGCCATCGCCTTTCATATCAAAGAACCAAACCTTTTCTTTGTCGTCAATTTTTGGCGCGGATTTCTTTTTGAAAACCAGAAAGCTGGTTTTTACTCCAGCATAAGGCTGGAATACTCCGGCCGGCATGGAGACAACTGCTTCGAGTTTTGTGTTCTCAAGCAAAAAGCGGCGGATGTCCTTATCGTCTTTATTAGTCCCAAAAAGCGAACCCTCCGGCAAAATAATGCCGGCTCGACCACTCGGTTTAAGTGAATTGATAACATAACCCAAGAAAAGCACCTGCGTTTTATTTGATTTGACCGGTAGGGTTGGTTTGATCCGTTCCTTATCGACTTTGCCAGCAAACGGCGGATTGGTAAGGATCACATTAAATCGGCGCAAATCCTCTTCGTCTTCAGCTCCAGCAACTGTATCCTTTCGGCGAACATGAGCACCTTCAATGCCATGTAAAATAAGATTCATCAGCGCAAGCCGGACCATTTCCGGGTCCACATCGTAGCCGTGGAATGTTTTAGTGGTTAAGAATTCCCATTGTTCCTTATTCAGCTTGTCGCCATAACCGATATTCCTGCCATCACGGTCTTCAATATTTTTTTTATCGCTATTTTTGTATTTCAACCATTCATAAACAGTGATCAAGAAACCGGCCGAGCCGCAAGCCGGATCGAAAATCGTCTCGCCGATTTTCGGATTTACCATCTCAACAATCGCGCGAACAATGTGGCGAGGAGTCAAAAACTGCCCCAGCTCACCAGCCGATTCTATACTAGCCAAAAGCGACTCATAGAGATCGCCCTTAATATCCGTATCTAAATTAGAAAATTCAATGGTGTCTATAATCTCCACGGTTCGCTTGAGCGTGACCTCGTCGGGAATGAGCAACTTCGCGCCATGAAAGATTTGGCGGATATTGGTAT
>CAYIHV010000048.1:0-5096 GCA_964363315.1 uncultured Candidatus Saccharibacteria bacterium | reverse complement strand
CTAAATACCCAATTACTAATAATCAGGTATATTGTCCCACATCGCAAAAAAAAGCCACTTTTGCGTTCCGCGCGGTTTGTCATATACTCAAACAATGCACCGTGCCGCACATACCTTCGCAAAAGTTCTCATTGTATTTTTTGCACTTGTAGGATTTTCCCTCGTCGCCGGGTACATTGCCGTGCGTGCGGGTCTTACCAATATCAATAATGCAATCGACCAGCAAAGCCAGCTTTTCCTGTCGAAACCAAAAGAATATGCCCGATTCCCACTCGCACACACGCCTGAATGGATTGCCTTTCGACAAGCGGTCGCAAAAGACAAAGCTATCATCGAGCAAGTTTCAAAAGAAACTGGTGTCGCACCGCGGATGCTCATCGCACTCCTTGTGCCCGAGCAAATGCGCCTCTTTCACAGCAACCGCCCAATATTCAAACAAATTTTTGAACCGCTGAAAATACTAGGAAGTCAAAGTCAATTTTCTTGGGGGATTTTTGGGATCAAAGATGAAACAGCGCGCGCGGTCGAGGAACACTTGCGCAATGCTACCTCCCCGTTTTATCTCGGGAAACAATACGAACACGCGCTTGATTTCAAAACAAACACCCCCGACCAAGAACGATTCTCGCGCATCATCGATGAACACGACCATACCTACGGGTATCGCTATGCCGCGCTCTATGTCGCGCAAATCAAAAAACAATGGGAAAATGCCGGCTTCCCAATCGATGGCAAACCTGAAATTCTCGCAACACTCTGGAACCTCGGTTTCGAAAAATCAAAGCCAAATGCCGACCCAAAATCCGGCGGTGCGCCAATAGACATCGACGGCACCACCCATAGCTTCGGCGCGCTCGCGGGAACATTCTACTACTCAGACGAGCTTGTGGAGATATTCCCATTGCAGGAAACACCGTAATTCTCAAAAAATCCACTGACTATGTATACGGACCTATAGTACCGTATTCATAGTCAGTGACAAAAACAGCTCTTTATTTTGTCTCCAATTCCCTGATATACTGTACGGATGATAAGTGGAATCTTCAAAAAAATAATACTGGTACTCCTCGCGCTCGGATCCGTAGGTGGTCTCGGATATTTGGGTTACCAAAACTATACGCTCACGCAGGAAAAATTCATTCTCGGTGAAGAGCTCACAAAAACGAGGCGGGAGTTTGCTTCAACCTCGCAAGAGCTTATGGTCAATATCGAAGCATTGAAGCAACTCTTGACCGCAACACAGAGCGACAAGATGAACGCCGAGCAAGATATTCTTAAACAAAGAGAGGTAGCAGATGCAATGAATGCACGAGTTGAGTCTATGTCGAACGCGCTCGGTACTTATAAGAAAATCGTCGGGACAGACCGCGAGCTTTTGGCAAAATATTCAAAGGTATATTTCTTGAATGAAAATTATACACCAAAATATTCCATTACTATCCCATCTTCATATACCTATGGGACCGAAAAAGAAAAGATGATCTCAGCTGATGTGTGGCCTTTTCTTCAAAAATTACTCGACGATGCGAATGCGGTGAATATTGATCTAAAAGTCGCTTCGGCATTTCGTTCGTTTGACACACAGAGCTCGTTGAAATCCGCATACAAAGTCACCTACGGATCGGGTGCAAATAAGTTTTCCGCCGACCAAGGATATTCCGAACACCAACTCGGCACCACCGTAGACTTCACCACAACAAGACTCGGAGCAAATTTTTCCGCATTTGAAAAGACGGGGAGTTTCATCTGGCTTACAGAAAACGCCTACCAATACGGCTTCATCCTTTCCTATCCCAAAAAGAATGTTCACTATATTTTTGAGCCTTGGCACTTTAGATTTGTAGGGAAAGCATTGGCCAAGAGACTACACAACGAAAACAAAAATTTCTATGATCTCCCCCAGCGCGAAATAGACGAATATCTTGTATCTATTTTTGACCAATAGTAACAGTCAGAGAGCTAAGAAGGAAAGATCTTGCACTTGGTAGCTCGAAATTTTGCCACCGTATTCCGTCGTGAGATTCGGAACAGGTTCTTAGTAAATTAATTTGCTTTTCTCTTCGGTTTGATTCCGTTCAAAACGAGCAGTTTCTCAAATTCATCGCGTTCAATAGACTCTTTTGAAATAAGCTCTTCAGCGATAGCATCAAGCGCTTTGCGATGTTCGATACATACGGCTCGCGCGCGAGCAAAACCATCATTCATAATTTTTGAAACTTCCTCATCAATTTTTTTAGAAACATCTTCCGAATAATCTTTGCTATCCACGCCACGACCACCAAAGAGAGCCCTTCCCCTAAATCCCTCAAGTGCTACAGGCCCGAGCTTTTCCGACATTCCGTACTTGGTTACCATATCGCGCGCCATCGCTGTCGCTACTTGCAGATCATTTGAAGGTCCCGTGGTAATGTCTCCAAAGACCATCTCCTCCGCCACATACCCGCCGAGCGACATCGCAATATCGTCTAAAAATTCTTTCTTTGCGTGAAGGCGTGTCTCCTCGAGAGGAAGCTTGAGGGTGTATCCGCCGGCATGTCCGCGCGCAATAATGGATATTTTATGCACAGGGTCGGAAAAAGTGAGTACGGAAGAAACGAGCGCGTGTCCCGCTTCATGGTACGCAGTGATTTTCTTTTCTTCTTTTGAAAGAATGTGGCTCTTGCGCTCGGGACCAAGCATCACTTTTTCAATGGCGCGGATAAAATCAAATTGCGCGACCGTCTTGCGCCCTTCGCGCGCGGCGAGAATGGCGCCTTCATTCATCAACGAGTATAAATCCGCGCCCGAAAATCCCGGCGTACGCTCAGCGATAATCTTCAAATTTACATCTTCAGCAAGAGGTTTTTTCCCTTTGTGTATTTCTAAAATCTCCTCGCGCCCTTCTCGGTCTGGAAGCTCGAGCGTTACCCTGCGATCAAAACGGCCGGGGCGGAGAAGGGCGGGATCGAGAACATCAGGCATATTGGTTGCCGCCATAACAATGACTTTTTCTGTTGGTTCAAAACCATCCATTTCAACAAGAATCTGGTTGAGAGTTTGCTCGCGTTCATCGTTGCCTCCACCGACTCCTCCTCCGCGAACGCGTCCGACCGCGTCAATTTCATCAATAAATATAATAGCGGGAGCGGCTTTTTTTGCCATTTTAAACAAATCACGCACGCGTGAAGCCCCCACGCCGACAAACATTTCCACAAATTCAGACCCCGAAAGATGGAAAAAGGGTACTCCCGCCTCACCAGCGACCGCGCGCGCGAGCAGTGTTTTCCCCGTTCCCGGCGCGCCCATCAAAAGTACGCCCTTGGGAATACGGGCGCCGATGTCAAGAAATTTTTGCGGACTGCGAAGAAAGTCCACGATTTCCACAAGTTCTTCTTTCGCCTCCTTGGCTCCCGCTACATCTTTAAAAGTAACTTTTTGTCCCGCATCACTCGGATCAATAATGCGCGCTTTTGACTGCCCAAACATAAATGCTTGCGCGCCCGCACCTTTGACCTGTCGCGAGAGAAACCAAAAAAAGAAACCGATAAGGAAAACAGGCAACAAAAACGGAAGAATATTGATTACCCAATACCACAGACTGCTTTCGTTTTTTACCTCAATAATAACCTTTGAAAGATTCTCTGTCTTCACTCCATAATTTACAAGCGTCTGAGAAAATGATGCCTCAATTTCTTTTTTGGATTTTTTGTGAGAACCGTCAACATATTCAATCTGTACCATGTCTCCCTCAACAGAGATATTTTTTATTGTGCCCGCATTAATATCCTGAGCGATTTGAGAGATGGCTATTTCAGCAACCTTACTCCCTTCTCCCGCGATCATTGAATAGAGCGTAGCAATAATAAGAAAAACGAGGATCACCCCCGTAAGGTTGGTGAATAAATTTCCTCCTTTGGGTAGATTTGAAATAATGCCCGGTAATTTTTCCAAATGGCTTTTATTCTTCTCTGTTCCTCTCTTTTTATCTCCTGTTCCTTTTTTGCTGTTCTTGGACATATAATAAAACTAGTATACACGAAAAAACCACGCAGGGAAATAAAAATTGTTAAGCACCTTCTATCCTGCTAGAATGAGTATGTGGCGCTTATTGAGAATAAAAAAGTTCACTTTAATTATGAAATCATTGAAAAGTACGAAGCGGGTATGGAGCTTTTAGGTGTGGAAGTTAAATCTCTCCGCGCGAAACACGGCTCGCTTGAAGGATCACATATTATCGTGCGAGGAGGTGAAGCGTTCCTCGTCGGCGCCACCATACAACCTTATCAAGCAGGAAATCTTGTAAAAGGATATGATGCAAATCGAAATCGCCGCATTCTCCTCACTAAAAAAGAGATTGCCATGCTCGCAGATTACGAGTCGAAAAAGGGCTTGACAATAGTACCGATTGCGGTGTATAATAAAAAACGAAAGCTCAAGGTAGAGATTGCGGTTGTAAGAGGCAAAAAGACTCATGACAAACGCGAAACATTGAAAAAACGTGAGGCAAACCGCGATATCTTGAGGGAAATCAAGTCCGTGAGGTAAGTTCGTTGACAGTTTGCAGAATTTGGAATTTCGAAGAAATAGTATTCGAAACCCATTCTATATTCCATATTCTAAATTCTACTAAAAACATGGGGATGATCGGCCTAGACAGGGGATCAACTCAGTAAAGCGCAAAGTCGAGAATGCTTGAGATCTCGTAAAATCTCTTGTAAAAGTATCTGCAAAAACAGTACTTGCAAAAGCCGAGTCAATTGTCTCGCCTTTCTTTAAGGCGAGCGACTTCGCTCCAGTTTACGCTTTAGCCTAAACTGCATTCGTCTTTCCAGACTTCCGATATGGAGAGCGGGTGATATAAACTTCGGAATAGAAACAATAAATGACTCAATATTGTTTTGAAACATAGAGTATCGAGAAAAAAGAGCGTTGCCTATTTAATATCTTTTTTCTTTAAATTCCTTTCGGGGAAATAAATAGGATACACTTTGTAGACACTTTTCTGAAAATCTTTTGCACGGGGGTTCGATTCCCCCCATCTCCACAAAAATAAAAAAGACCCAAAGCCCACTTGCTTTGGGTCTTTTTTATTTTTGTGGAGATGAGCGAGCCAACTG
>CAYIHV010000047.1:0-5119 GCA_964363315.1 uncultured Candidatus Saccharibacteria bacterium | reverse complement strand
TTGTCAATGCACGATATAATCTTAAATTTTTAATATCAAATTTTTAATTTTTAAATAATGGTTAAATGATTGAATGTTTAAAAATTAGAGAATTGAAACATTATTTAAAAATTGAAAATTAAAAATTAAAAATTATAACTTCTTCTTTATATCTTCTTTACAGAAGCAGGTTTTGAAACAATATCGAGAAGTATTTGTGCTTTTGTTGCCGGTACTCCTACTTGGGACCAGATACTTTCATCAATACTAAGAAATCCGACCACAGAACCATCGAGTGTAATGATGGGAGCGCCGTTTGAATTTGCGGCAAATCGTTGCGAGAGACCGATATTATCAATGATAGTAACGCTCTCTTTTGTATCTTTGTTACTTTCTGCGCGCGTACCTAAGCGACTGATAAATCCTTTGGTAATGGTATCTCCGTCATTTCCGCCAATAACAATCGCTGTTTGCCCAACCTTGAGGGCGCTTGGATTACCAAAAGATACCGGCGTGAATACCACGATAGGAGTTGAGCTTGCGACGGGAACCACGGGGGTCAATCTTCCCAGCCCAAGAATATTGTCTTTTTCATTTGAGACAACTTCAAGAGCATATTTAGCGCCGTTTATCGTCGCCACGAGAACTCCCCCGCTTAGATTTGCCCTGTCGGTGACGACAAGTCCATCAGAGGATACGATCACTCCGACACCTATGGATACAATCTCTCCATCCTCTTTGCTCACATTAAAAGCGACTACGCTTTTTGAATTGCGCTCAATCGCGGAGATCATCAAGTCCTCGTCTTTTACCACAATGGTCTTCCCGGGTTTTTCTACGACCGTAGGGACAACCTTTTCAATCGTTCTCTCAACAACATTATTTATTGTTTGAAGAACCGGTTCGGATGTCTGTTGCATAAGCGTTACCACGACGATCCCCGTTGCCATAGAAGAGACGAAGCTCACGAAAAGAGCGAGGAGGACAATTTGTGCTTTAGAAAGATGTTCCATAAGGGTGGAGAAGATAGGATATTCAATATTTAATATTCAATATTCTATATTCTATCTAAAATATTACTTCCTTGCAAATCGTGCCGAGACCACACTCCAGTCAATCACCTTCTTAAAAGAGGCAATGTAGTCTGCGCGTTTTATTCCATAATCGAACATGAATGCATGCTCAAATACATCCATAATGAGAAGCGTGGTCGCCCCCACGAGATGCCCGCCGTCGTGTTCATTGACCCAGATATTAAAGAGTCGTCCCGTTTCATTGTCGCGGACAAGAATAGCCCATCCGATACCGCGCACTCCTCCCGTGGCAATAAAATCTTTTTCCCATATTTCAAATGAGCCGAAATCTTCAATAATCTTTTCTGAAAGCGCGTCCTTTTTGTCAATCGGCGCGCCGTCTTTTATCATATTGCCAAAATAAAGTTCGTGAAGGCGCATACCATTCCACTCCCAACCATAGCGACGCTTTATTTCGCTATACGGAGGCGTCCCCGCTTCCGCTCCTTTCAAAAATTCGGCGAACTTATTCGTATTTGAAACATACCCTTCATAAAGCGTGAAGTGATTTCTCAAGAGTGTGTCTGAAAACCCCTCCATTCCCAACAGTCGTCCAAAATTTTTTGCTTCGTACATAAAACTAGTAAAAAGTTAAAAGGGTAAAGTAAAAAGTCATATTAAATCGCTCTGCGCGTACGATTCTCGAAGAAGCGGGACAATGCGAGCAAGCTCGCTCACGACGCGCGCAATATCCTCACCTGTCGTCCCGCGCCCCAGTGAAAAACGGATTATACCTTCCATTTTTCCCTTTACTGCCAGTATAACATGAGACGGGACACTGTCGGAACTCTTGCACGCGCTTTTTCCTGATACGGCAATCCCCACCGCGTCAAGGTAAATTACCAGCGCTTCGCTTTCGCACCCCCTGATTGAGATATTCAAAATGTTGGGGAGCGTGTATTCAATATCTCCATTTACCGCGCAATCAGGAATTTTTTTAAGAATCTTTTCCGCAAGTTTGTCGCGGAGTTTTTTCACCCGCGCATATTCTTTTATTTTTATTTTTTCCGCAAGAACAAGCGCCTCGGCAAAACCCGAAGCGAGCGCGACCGCTTCAGTCCCCGGACGACGACCATCTTCGTGCCCTCCTCCATTAAAAAGTGGCGCGAGTACAATCCCCCTTCTCACAAAAAGCGCGCCGATACCGCGCGGGCCGTAGGTCTTGCTCGAAGAGAGCGTCATCAAATCAACACCGAGCTTGAGCACATTGAGGTCAAGATAATTTGTCGCCTGCGCGCTATCAGTATGGAAATATGGATATACTGTTCCTCTTATTTTTCGCGCATGACGAATTTCTTTTGCAATTTCACGAATTGGTTCCACCGCGCCGATTTCATTATTCGCATACATCACCGAAACAAGAATTGTGTTCTTATTTATAAGATTGCGAAGTTCTTTGATATTAACAATGCCATTCGTATCAACAGATACATAATCAACTTTTACTCCTTCTTTTTCCAACATCTCTGCAACTTCGGAAACGGAAGGATGTTCTATCGCTGAGATGATGATATGCGGATTCTTTATCCCTTTTTCTCGCGCCGCATAAAGCGCTCCCTTTATCGCCATATTGTTTGCTTCCGTTACTCCGCTCGTAAAAACAACCTCGTCGGGGTGCGCAGAGATTATCTTTGCTATCTTTCCACGCGCGCTCTCAAGAGCTTTCTTCGTTTCTTGTCCTTCTTTGTGAAAAGAGCTCGGATTGCCATAAAACTTCTTCGCAGTGTCATTTACCCCCCTTAGAACTCCCTTATCAACAGGTGCCGCCGCGGCATAATCTAGGTAAATTCGTTTCATCTAGCTATGGTAGCGTATTGAGCGCTTGTTTTCAAATTGACTATAGTTCTATTAATATAGTAAGCTAGTAAAAGTTAGTACAAAAAGATAAATATTAAAAAGGGAGGTGATGAGTTTGGCAAAAAAGATGAGGAGATGCAAAGATACATTAAAAGGAGGGCGCAGAGGGGGCTACTCGCCCTAGCGAATGGTGCACCAACTCCCAATGGGAGGTGGTTCCTCAGAAAAGCTTTTTTTTAAATCGCGGAAAAACGCCTCGGTCTTCATGACGAGGTGTTTTCTTTTTTTGCAAAATACCTCAAAATGCGGTATAGTCTGTTCTTATTAGCGACATAGAGTGAGAGAAGTGAGGAAGTAATCTTTCTCACTTCTGAACCGAGGAGCTAATATTGTACCCAGTTATATATAATGATATTGAGTAATTTTATTATTATCGGTATTTTCACCGCCGTTATCCTTACCTTAAGTATATGGCTTTTTATCATTGATCGCCGCATCAAAAAACTTCTTTCGGGCAAAAACGCGGAGAGTCTTGAGGGAGTAATAAGCGCGCTCGGAGAGGACATTCGCGCGCTCAAACACTCGGAGGAGGAAGTGGGCGCCTATCTCAAAACATCCGAGGAACGCCTCAGAAAAAGCATCCAGAATATTGAAACAATCCGCTTTAACGCATTCAAAGGAAACGGGGAAGGAGGCAATCAAAGCTTTGCCATTGCCCTCCTCTCTGAAAACGGCGACGGCGCTGTTATTTCCAGTCTCTACGCGCGTGATCGCGTAAGTGTCTTTGCAAAACCGGTCAAGGACTTTGATTCTGAGTTTGAGATGTCCGAAGAGGAACGAGAAGCGGTTGCCCGCGCGACAAAAAAATAAAAACTTATTTTTTTAATTTTGCATTGCATTTTTTCATTTTTCGTTTTTATTTTTTAGTTTTTAACTATTATGTCTAAACAAATACCATCATCTCTCATCCCTCGTCCTCCCGTCATTGTTGTCATGGGGCATATTGATCACGGCAAATCGAGCCTTCTTGATTAAATCAGAAAGACGAATATCGTGGACAAAGAAGCGGGTGGCATCACCCAACATCTCTCGGCATACGAGGTTCATCACGAAAAAAAAGATCCCGGTTCCGCAGACCGCATAACCTTTCTCGATACTCCCGGACACCATACTTTTTCAAAGATGCGCGCGAGGGGGGCTCATATTGCCGACATTGCCATACTTGTTGTTTCGGCGGAAGATGGCGTTAAAGAGCAGACGAAAGAAGCGCTTGCTATTATCAAAGAAGCTGGTATCCCCTTCGTGGTGGCTATCAATAAAATAGACAAGCCAAATGCCAATATTGAGCGCACGAAACAAAACCTCGCTGAAAATGAAATCTATCTCGAGGGTTTTGGCGGGAATGTTCCCTTTGTGCCCATCTCGGCAAAGGTGGGAACGGGTGTCCCCGAGCTCCTTGATACGCTTCTCCTTGTTGCCGAAATGGAAGAGTTAAAAGGAAACCCTTCTCTCCCCGCCCTAGGGACCGTTGTGGAATCTCATATCGTACCATCACGAGGGACTTCCGCAACCCTCATCATCGGAAATGGCACACTGAAAAAAGGAATGTTCATTCTCGCAGAAAACAGCTTGTCTCCGGTGCGCTCTATTGAAAATTTTATGGGGAAAAATATAAATGAGGCATCATTCTCCTCCCCTGTTCAAATCACCGGTTTTGATTTTCCTCCGCGCGTAGGATCTTTGTTCAATGCTTATGCTTCAAAAAGAGAAGCTGAGTCGGCGCGCGCGCTTTTGCAAGAAAATTCTCCAAAGCAACCAATAACAAAAAAACCCCCCCGTACCGTAACTCTCTCAGAGGAAGCGATTATTGTGCCCATAAGCATCAAAACCGATGTTGCGGGCACCCTTGAAGCGATAGAAAAAGAGCTCGGGAAAATTGAACGCGAACGAGTTGTACTCAAAATCGTTGCGATGGGAATTGGCTCAATCAATGAGAATGATGTAAAACTTGCCGCCAGCACCTCGGGGGCTATTGTCATTGGCTTCAATACTAAAGTTGAACGCGGAGCGCAGGATATTGCCGAACGATTTAATATTACCGTAAAAACTTTCAATGTTATCTATGAGCTTTTGGAATGGATTGAATCCGAGCTCGATCTCCGCACGCCAAAATTTTTCACCGAGGAAACTACGGGCTCGCTCAAAGTTTTGAGAAATTTTAGCGCGGTGAAACACCGACAAGTTATTGGTGGGAAAGTAACCGTAGGATC
>CAYIHV010000046.1:0-5384 GCA_964363315.1 uncultured Candidatus Saccharibacteria bacterium | reverse complement strand
ATATGAAATTTTTGAGAGGTAACAATGATTCACGAATCAGATAATCATTACCAAAGCGATTGACCAAAATATACCCAAAATCGTATTTTTCTTTGAGAACCACAGCCACAGAATTCCCTCTTTCTTTGTTTATCTTCCAGCCATTTTCTATATAAGCAAATCTTTCAGCATATTTAATGCGTTCTCCCGCAGACCTGTCACTTTTTATAACTACAAATCTGTCGGCATATGCCACTTTGTATAAATGGGTTATTGTAATTCCTAGTGTTAGGATTGAAAAACAGAGGACCAAAGCAACTGATTGCCATGAACGCCATTTTTGTAAAATTGCTGAAGGAAGAATCGCTATTGCAAACGCAGAAAAAGTGATCCAAGTAAGCGCATAACGAACATTATGAAAATCATCCAGTGCTGAAAATTCGGGAACCATGACCGTAGACGACCCGCGGAACATATTCAGAGCAATCGCGATAAGAGGAGTGAGTAATAATAATAAAGCAGAAGATGAGGCAAACCGCCTTCGAGCAAGTGCTAAGGCAAGAAACACTATGGGAATACTGAGAAAAACCAAGGGCTTACTGAGCATGTAGTACGACGCATGAAGTAGATAGCTCAAGGTTCGGTAAAGATCAAATTCTGTTGATTCGACAGACGGTCTGTCCATGTGCCAGTTGGTGCCATCGCCTACCCCCATAAATGCGAGCGGATGACCGGAGAAACTCCAGCTATAAACCATGAGAAATAAAAGTCCTGTTCCCGCAAGAATGCCAAACAATATAGCAATCGCCTCTATTTTTGCGTACGGTACGCGCTTCCAAAATAGGCGAGCGAGAACAAGTACCCCCGCAACGGGAAGAAGTAAAAGTCCTTCATATCGCGCGAGTCCGGCAAATGCAAAAAATATTCCTGCAATGAGAAGATATTTTAAATAATCTTCTTCTATCCAACGCACAAAGTAATAGGTACTGGCAACAAGTAAACTGAGAAACAAAACTTCCATCATGGGTGTTGCTGAAAAATATAAAACATACGGATTAAGTATGTATACGAGCGTGCCAACGATCGAGAAAAATGCTGATTTCGTAAAATACATGCACAAGCGATAAAAATATACTGAGCCGGCAACAAAAAATGGCAAGATTGCCACAAACCCCGCTAATCCCGTTTGATAGAGAAAATCAAAAGCGGAAAACGGCATCATGAGCACATGAAGAAGCGGTGGCCAAAAACCGAGCTGGGTAATTCCCGGGGTCAAACTGTCGCTTAGCAAGCGAGCAAAAATAGTATGCGCGGCTTGATCTGCAAGAGCAGTCGTCAGTCCATTTGTGTATGCCCACCACGCCATAATACTTGAGGCAAGAGCTGCAAAAACACCGACAATAAATTCAAAGGGATAAGCAGTTATTATTTTTTTAAAAAATTGAATCATAATGTTTTATTTCCTCGCCTAATAAAGGAGGTAATCTTTTGGGGAAACCCGAAAGCAAAATGTCTGCCTTTTGCGAGATGTGTGCCATGCTCTGTTTTTGCCCAGTGATAAGGTTTCGTAAAAAACTCAATGGCGGCCCGCATTGTCGCAACCGCAAGCATTATCCAGTAAACGAATGAGAGGAGGTTGTATTTCACCAAGTCATACCGACCGCGCCTATAGGAAGCAAGAAGGTTCATGTACATAAAAAAGAAATTGCCCACCACAAATGAAAAGACCGAAATGTAGAGAATAGGGGCTGGGAACAGGGATTGTATTATTGGGGGTTTTGCAACAATCCAAACGACGAGGATAAGCCAGAAGATAAAATTAATAAGATTGACGATAATAGTACCCGGAACAATAAAGAAAAAACCTACGAAATTTTTCCATCCGCCAACCTCGTTTTTGAAGCGCAAGGGGTGTCTTAAATGAACAATGCTCGTCTGAATAAATCCCTTCATCCAGCGAGTTCGTTGAAGAATCCACGATTTAAAACTTACTGTCGCTTCTTCTTGACTGGCAGATTTCAACATTCCTATTTGCACACCATAGCGACAAAGTCGAATGCCGAGGTCGCAATCTTCCGTCATATTGTAGGGGTCCCATGCGCCCACCTTGCGAAGGATCTCGGTTCTGAAATGCGTGCTGTGTCCTGAAAGAGGAATAGGAAACCCAAGTTTTTGCAGTCCGGGCAAGAAAAAATCGTAATGAAATGAAAACTCCGCGTTAAAAAGCTTCGTGATGAGGCTTTGTCTTGGATTATAGTGATCGAGATAAGTTTGCAACGCTCCGATTTGCGGGTATTTTCTAAATGCAAGCACCGCTTTTTTCATCTGGTTTTGGTCCGGTATAATTTCTGCGTCATAGATAACGAGAAATTCTCCTTTCACATCCAAAAAGGCAACATTAAGAGCTTTTGGTTTAGTCTTTGGGTGTACATTGGGCAAGATGCATGTCTTGAAATATGCCGGAGGATTTGCCGCCGCAATGGCATTGATAGTCGGATAATCGTATTCCTCAAGCGTGATAATGACATCAAGTTTGTTGGGAGGGTAATCAATGGCAGTCATTGCACTGATGATTTGTGGAATTATCCCCTCTTCTCGATAGAGTGGAATAAGAATAGTGTACATAGGAAGTTCTTCGTCACGAAGATCCGCTATCTCTTTGTCAGAAAAATCAATGGCGGGAGAATCAGTAACCGTGTGATAGATAACCCGGATTTTAAAAAAGAGAAAACTTAGATAAAAAATAGCAGTCAACCCTGACACAAGCACGAATATCGAAATCCCAAACAAAACCTGAACACCATAAGCCAGCCCACCACTGAGAATAAGCAAGAAAATAACGAGTGACACTGTTTCGCTGTAAAAATGTTTCTTTGCGCTATGTATTGCAGAAAGAAATAGGAAATCTTGATCGCTTTTGAAGTTGAGCGGCTGCGATTCGGAATGATGGGGGTAATCTAAAAATTTTAAAATAGTTCGCAAGAGGTAGCGTGCGCGCAAAATAATACTTCCCCAAGCAAGCTCTATTCCCGTACGCAGTGTATGGACACTGCTTTCACCGTGCGTTCGTTCTGCAAATTCTATAGGGACTTCTCCTATCCGCCAACCCATCCTTTTTGCTTTGTAAAGAAATTCGTAATCAAAACCCCATTTTGACGGAGAAAGGTGCAGATTGTGAAATACCGCCCGCCGAAAAACTTTTAACCCGGACTGAATATCTGTGTTGAGATTGAGAACAAAACGACCAAATATTTTATTAAACGAACTACTTAAAATAGTACGAGCACGGCTCGTATGTCGAATGTTTCTATTTGCAACAACAATATCGCATATTGAAAGTTGTGCGAGCATTTGAGGAATTGCTTCGGGAGGATACTGCAAGTCTGCGTCAATCATAACGATGACCTCATATTGGGCATGCAGAAGACCCTCCAGAATAGAGTATGATTTACCCTTTTTCCCAACCTTCCGAAAAATTTTTATATATGGGCGATTTTTACACAAGATGAGCAAATGCTCATAGGTACTATCGGTTGAATTATCATCTATGAAAATAATTTCATATTCTACTACCCCCCCGCCCATCAAAACGGTCTCAAGGCGTGCAATAAGACTCCTAACATTCCCTGCTTCATTGTAGGTTGGAATAATCACACTCACTGAAAAAGCTTGGCCATGGAAGGGCAAAATGTTACTAATATTTTCAGTGTTTGCTTCAAAATTTTTTTTCTTAATGATTGATTTTTGAGGCATATAAAAATAAGTTCCGTCTGAATCTTTTTTGCCGCCAGTATTTTCCTGAAGTTTTATGCAATAAAAAAGCCCAATGAGGTATATTTCCACTATATCATATCTTTTGAGTTTATGCAAGTTTTACGAATTTTTTGTATCTAACACCCCCCGAGTTCAACATAGAAGTGCACAAACGGTACATAAGAAGTAATGTATTGGCATAGGGCAAACAAAAAACAGCCTTGTCATAAAAAGGCAAAGCTGTTCAAGCCACTGAACATAATTGACAGTTGATTAGAGATTCCTTGGCTCTTTTTAGTCCGACCTTTTGGTTTAATTTCACATCAATAAATTCCATAAGTTTTTTCACCTGTTCCGTCTTTTTAATCCTTCGCGCTCCTGCAAGTCGCCTCCGTTGTTTTGCTAAATATTCTTGATACTTCCTCACAATCGCAAACGCTTTCTCGGCATCACTTTTCCACAATTCATAGAAGGCCCTCGGGGTGAGGTACCCCAGCGCTTGATGCGGTCTCACGAAATTGTAGAAGTGTTCCCACAGAGCCGTCGCTTCTGTTTGTTCCGCAAAGGTTTTCCTGAAACCACCTTTCTGGTAGAACTCAAGCTCATCAGTGAGGTGCGACCTCTCGACTCTTGGGTTGTCCGTCGGGGTTCCTGCATTTGAGTAGAAGTGGAAGACGATATCTTTCTTGAGCAACTCACGAAACTCCCGCATATTCTCGCTTCCATTGTCGGTATTCTGACACGCGATGACGAACGGAAACTTCTCTTTCGATCTCTGGTGCGCAATGGCAGAGTTCACTGCCGTACTGTCTTCTACGAGCGTGAGCGCCCGTATTCTGGTAAATGAATCTGTTTCAGTGTGTTGATACCAAAAGTTGTCACCTCTCTCCCTTGGAGCCTCATTTGAGCTTGGTTTTGCAACATATTTCATGTCTTTCTCCACGAGCGCCCCTGGGGCCAAATCCTTGATCGCTTTCGGGGGACGGTATCTCACAAACAGTTCTGCTTCCGGCTTCTCTCGGTCCTTTTTTGCTTTCCATGCTTGCTCATTCTTCTTTGAGATTCTCGGGTCAATTTTCTCGTTCTTGTGCAGATATTTGTTCACGGTGTTTGGGTTTACTTTAATGCGGTAATCTCGCAGAAGCACCACGGCAATTTTCTGCTTTCCCCACACATTCTTTGACTCTGCCCTCACCTCCAGTATTTTGTCTTTCACTTCTTTCGGTATCCTTTTTCTATTACGCGTGTTTTTGGGAGCCTTCGACTCGGGCTCAAGCGAGCGCGGGTCTTTCTTGTTCTTTTCAAAAACTGCCTTCATTTCTGACAGCCATTGTCGGGAGATGCTAAGCTTCCTTGCGCTCTGGGTCACATTTCCGCTCTGTTCATAGTAGAGCGTATACAGCCACCGCAGCCTCTTTTTAGCCTCACTCGACAGTTGGTAATGGTTTGGATTCAACTCCTTTTCAGCGCTGTTTCTCATACGCTCAAGGCTACGCCTTTTGATGTCCGCAAGCCAGTCATTTCCTAGCGGTATTTTCATATCCTTCATTGTTTTCAAAGGACTCGTCTAGTGTCAACTATACACTGACCCAGTGCAGTACTCCATATCTACTCCCTCTAAATTATGGATAGTAAAAGAAAAAAAGATTTTC
>CAYIHV010000045.1:0-5473 GCA_964363315.1 uncultured Candidatus Saccharibacteria bacterium | reverse complement strand
CCAGAAAATAGAATGATGCGCTGAATGATTCGTCACAAAAAAAACCGCCTAAAGGCGGATTTTTTTGTATGAGCCCACTTTTGTAAAGTTATACATATCACGATACCCACTGACTATGTATACAGTACTATAGTATTGTATACATAGTCAGTGGGTCTTTTCCATATTCCATATTCCATATTCCATATTCACTATTCCATATTCACTATTCATTATTCACTATTCACTTCCCTATTCCCATCCACTACTCCCCTTGCTCAACAAGATCCATAAATTCAAGAATCTCTGCCGTATAGGTTGGAACAACCGAATTATTATAATGATGGAGTTTCTCAATAAGTGTCTTATCTTTATAGTAGCGTTCTGTGTTTGGATTATTTCCACCAAGATTACGCGCCACCGTTTCAATGGCATCATCAAAACTCTTGAATTTGAGTTTGCATGAACCCCAACCAAAAGGATTATACTCGCAGGCAAATTTACCACCGGTAGACTCTTTAATGGCAATGGCGGGAAGTAAACGCCAATCAATATCATTCTCCTCGGCCTCGGCGACCATTTTAGATCCATATCCTTCAAGTGGCATATCGCGCTTCGCAAAGTATGCATCAATCTTAAAAGCACGGTCTTGTCGCGTAGCGATAGCGCGTGATTCCTCTGTTGTTATTTTAATCGGTAATATAGAAGAAATCTGGTTTTGTAACACTGTAAACTGAGAGCTTGTAGCCAAGAACGGAATAAGAGCAAGCCCGCGCATAAATTGTATTGTTTGTTTTTTCATAAGTGGCGGTTTCGCAACCGAATCCATTAAATGAATTAAGGAAATCAAGTGTGCCGTTCCACGGCCTCCGCCAACGATAGGATGAAAACTTTAACAAAAAAACACCTTACTTAAGGTGCAATTAATCTTCGTGATTACTTATAAAGAGTATCACAACCAGCTCAAAAAGTCAATGATTTTTTGTGTTTTTAATCTACTTTTTGTGGCAATAAATGCTATAAAATAAGGGTTTTTTGGAATATCCCCAAATTTAGGGGAATCATTCAAAAATCGCTAATTCTGCTTCCCATACACTTCTTATGCATATTTAATTTAACGGCGACGATTGACGCAAATTTTATAATTATGTTACAGTTATACAAATTTGCGGGGCCCAAATAATGTGTAGCGCGCCGGGGGAAATGCGGGCACAAGTCATCAGACGATTTTGTAAGTTCGCGACTTAAAAAAAATCTGGCGAAACGGACCTAAACCCCCTACTGACCGGAACTCTTCGTTCCGGTCTTTTATTTCCCATGGCACTTTTTATACTTTTTACCGCTTCCGCATGGACAGAGGTCATTTCTCCCCGTTTTATCTGAGTGAATAGGTGTCGCAGTAGATACCGTATCCTCCCCTCCCCCGATTTCCACGGCATGTTTGACCACCTCGCGCGCCTTTCTCTCCTCTTCCTCAAAAGCGTTGGCCCCGATAACGGGAATCATCCTCAATATCTCGTTCTGGATGAATTCTTTCATCTCGCGGAACATACGCGACCCTTCCTTTTTATATTCCACAAGAGGGTCTCTCTGCCCATATGCGCGTAGATTGACCGACGACTTCATATAGTCCATCGCCTCAAGATGCTCCATCCACGCCATATCAATGACCTGTAAGATGAGACGCTTAACCGCTTTGTAAAATTCTTCTTCGCCGAAAGAAGAGACTTTGTCTTCAATAATCTTCGTGAACTCTCCATTGCTCGGTATAATCTCTGTAAGATAACCCTTTGAACCGAGAATGCCTCCCATCAAAACTTCTCGGCGTGAATGGTAAATAAACGCGCGCTGTTGCGTCATCACATCGTCATATGAGAGAACGTGCTTGCGCGCGTCAAAATGGAACCCTTCAATTTTCTTTTGCGCTGTCTCAAGAGAGCGCGAAATGAGTTTGTTCTGAATGGGTTCATCTTCGGGAATACCAAGTTTGCCCATCATATTCTTTACAACATCGGAAGCAAACACGCGCATTAGGCTATCTTCCATTGATACAAAAAATTGTGTCTCTCCCGGATCCCCTTGGCGCCCTGCGCGACCGCGGAGCTGATCATCAATGCGGCGCGCTTCGTGCCGCTCTGTCCCCAAGACAAAAAGCCCACCGATGGATTTTATTTCTTCATATTCTTGCGGTGTGCTTGGATTGCCTCCCAGTTTGATATCCACGCCGCGCCCGGCCATATTGGTTGCAATAACCACTCCTCCCATTCGCGCCGCTTGAGCAATAATTTCACCCTCGCGTTCATGGTTTTTTGCATTGAGCACTTCGTGAGGCACTCCCTCTCTTCTGAGATAATCCGAGAGAAGTTCATTTTTTTCAATGGATACAGTACCAATGAGGACGGGTTGCCCTTTACCATTCAATTCTTTAACCTTGCGCGCTATTGCTTTAAATTTTCCTTGTTCAGTCTGAAAGATGAGATCGTTATGGTCAATACGGAGAACTTGCCGATTCGTGGGGATCTTCACCACCTCAAGTTTATATACTTTATAAAATTCTTCGCTTGAAGTTTCCGCAGTGCCCGTCATACCCGCAATCTTGCCATAAAGCCGAAAATAATTTTGAAAGGTAATGGACGCAAAAGTGCGGGATTCCTGCTGGATTTTTACCCCCTCTTTTGCCTCTATTGCCTGATGGAGTCCCTCCGACCAGCGACGGCCCGGTTGAAGACGCCCGGTAAATTCATCTACAATGACGATTCCCTCATTGCGGACAACATACTCTTTATCACAATGAAAGAGAGCTTGAGCGCGCACCGCCGTTTCAAGGTGGTGAACATATTTGACTCCCTTTTCGGTATAGATATTTTCCACACCCAACAATTCCTCGGCTCTGTTGATGCCTTCTTCGGTAATCTGCACCGCTTTGAGTTTTTCGTCTACGGTGTAATGGTCTCCTTCTTTTAATTTTCCTGCAATTCCCGCAAAAATCTCGTAAAGATTCTCCGCCGCCCCTGAAGGCGCTGAAATAATGAGCGGGGTGCGCGCTTCATCAATGAGGATAGAATCTATTTCATCAACGATGGCATAATGATACCCTCTTTGAGAGAGATCTTCGGGGGTATAAGCAATGTTGTCACGCAAATAATCAAAGCCGAATTCATTATTCGTCCCATAGGTGATATCAGCGGCATACGCTTCTTGTTTTGAGCACGGACGCATAAATTCATGAATGACCTTAAACGCGCCAAGTTCGTCGCGTTCTTTGTCTAAATCTTGACCTGCCTGCGCAGGCAGGTGATTAGAATCGTAGAGATACGATACATCATGATTGAGCACCCCTACTGATAATCCAAGAAAAGAATAAATCTGTCCCATCCATGTCGCATCGCGACGAGAGAGATAATCATTAACCGTGACAATGTGTACCCCTTTCCCGGAAATCGCATTTAGGTAAGCCGGCAGTGTTGCAACAAGAGTCTTTCCTTCGCCAGTCATCATCTCGGTAATATTGCCATTATGAAGAGCGATTCCTCCGATGAGTTGCACATCATAATGTCGCTGGCCGAGAGTGCGGCGAGACGCTTCTCTTACGGTTGCAAATGCTTCAGGAAGAATGTCATTGAGTGTGTCCCCTCTTTCAAGGCGCGCCTTGAATTCGGCAGTCTTTTGTCTTAGGCCGTTGTCCGAAAGCTTTTGTATTCCATCCTCAAGACTGTTGATTTTATTAACCAGAGGAGCATAGCGTTTTATTTCTCTCCCCATAAACCAAGATTTTATAAATAACATATCGCCAATATAACATAAAACCGCTTATTTGCCGAGACATTGTGCATCACATAAAGACCCGCTTTTAAGGCGGGTCTTTATGTGATGCACAATGTGCGTATCAAAAGTAAAACTATTTGCGTTTCTTTGTTGTTTTCTTCTTTGCTACTTTCTTTGCTTTCTTTTTTGCTGCCATTTTTATGGTACATTTGCGTACACACGAAGTGTATACGCAAAATATATAAATTATTCTCTACAATAATCTTCGACCGACGAGTAGCGAAAAAATTCGTACTGTCATAATTTTCGACTATTGGATCATTCGCGTATGAAAAATTTTTCATACCCTGTGTACTGATCTACTATTATTATCACGCATACAAAAAACAAACACAATGCTTTTTCTAAAAAAACTGTGGATAACTCCCACACCTACTTTTTGCATTGTTGCATTGTGTTTTATTTTTTTATTCACTTAACACTTTCCTTTTCAAAGATTATTTATGTTCGATTGACAAGCTTGCAACAAAAACACTATGCAAAAATAGGTGTGGGAGATAACTTTTTTCTGAAAAAATTATTTTTATTTTTGAAGAATAATTTTTTATTCTGAATCATCGTCACTGCTCCTGTTCTCTCTTGACTAGCGAGTGCGAGCTCCAACAAATGTCTAATATGTGAGTGCAGTCGCTAGTCAAGAGAAAAAGGGAATGTTCTTTTTATTCCCCTTCATTCTAGAACATTCTAAAGAAAAAACCAAGCCCCCACACCTACTTTTGCATCGTGTTTTTACTGCATCTGTATATAACGAGCAAAGTCACTTTATTCGAGAGACATTACATCTTGAGGAACAATCCCAAAAACACCATGCAGTTATGCATAAAGTAGGTCTGGGGGCAAGTAAAGAGGCAATGCAGAGACAAAAAACCCCGCTTTCGCGGGGCTTTTTGCAGACATTCGTTTGTTGAATCGCCAAAGGGTTTCCCCTTTCGCACTCACATAAGACAAGTATAGCAAATTATGTACAAAAAGTCAAATTCTTTCCAATATTCTTACACTGATGATTTTGTGCGGGTTCGGCGAGAGTTAAGAGTGACTCTTTTCTCGGCGCGTATGGAAATCTCCCCTTTATCCATTGAAACAAAAACGCGTCCACCCTTGAGCATCCCCTGCGCAATCATAAAGGAAGCAACCGGGGTGAGGATTTTGTTTTGAATGAGTCGTTTAAGCGGGCGCGCTCCATAATGGGGATCGTATCCTTTCTCCGCAAGATATTCAAAAACATCAGGAGTAATTTCGAGAGAAATTCCTTTTTCTGAAAGACGCTTTCTGATGATGTCAACCTGAAGCTCCACAATACCCTTAATAACTTCCGGGGTGAGAATATCAAAAAGAATAATCTCATCAAGACGATTCAAGAATTCAGGACGGAAGAAATCTTTAAGACTTTCCATCACGCGGTCTTTTGCGTCCGCATAGAGAGCTTTATCGCTCGCCTCCGCGCCAAAGCCGATAGATTGCATCTTATCAATATGTTCAGAGCCGATATTTGAAGTAAGGATAATGACCGTATTTTTGAAATTTACCACACGGCCTTTTGAATCAGTAAGGTGACCATTGTCAAGAACCTGGAGGAGGATATTGAATACTTCTGGATGCGCTTTTTCTATTTCGTCAAAAAGAAGCACGGAATACGGACGATGGCGCACGGTCTCCGTAAGATTGCCAC
>CAYIHV010000044.1:0-5641 GCA_964363315.1 uncultured Candidatus Saccharibacteria bacterium | reverse complement strand
TTGCTTCATAATTCTAAATACAAAAACCCAGTAGATTCTCTCATACTGGGTGCGGAGGGGGAAAGTGCTAAGAAAAATCCTCTCCAGGAGGAGTAAAGATATCCATATCCCCATGGCATGCCACCAGTGTCACATTACACTGGGGCACGGGGAGAAACACCCGGATTGTATTGCGGTGGCGGAGATGAAGGAATTAATCCCCACAATCGCGTTCGTCCTTAAGGGACGGGCGTATCTGAGAAAACCGAGATCCTTATCGTGGAATCTCGGTAAGTTTTTCAGCTTCAAAAGGGTAAGGAGAATCGGATTAGATTTTTTTAGGAGTCTAATCCGTCACTACAGGAAAGGGGCCTTTGATTCAGTAGATTTCGCAAAGGTCTTCCGCCCTTTGGTAGAGGGGCTAGACAGACTGTCCCGCCTTCTATGTAAGGAGGCGGAATTCAAAAAAGCGTTTGGTTTATTGTAGGGTTTATAGAACGTTTCCCCTACACACGCAGGCCATGTCCCCCACAAGGGTGGCCTGCTTTTTTTAACTATCTTTTTGTTGAAGTTGATGTTATGAGTGTTTTAGTAAAGGGCGCGGCGGTGGTGGCGACAGGAGGCGGGGCGGCTCCTGTAAGGAAATAGACCCACGGAGTGCCGGTAACTTTGTTCATAAAGAGAAGATAAGAATCGTCGGAGGGGAGGGTTGGGTTGATGATATCAAGTGATGGGGCGTCGAGCTCTTCGGGACTGAAAATTATTTCCGCGCGCGCAGAGGTGGTGTCTATTTTCCAAACACTATCAGAAAAAGAGACAAGCCCTTGGTACCACCTGTCGGGATAGAGCGTGGGGGTGAATATCTGCGGTACAGCGCAGTAGACGACAGAGGTTTCTTTTTTGCTCCAAACGCATTTTTCAGGAAGCGTTTTAACCAAAAGAGGGAGTGTTTCATTTTTGGCAATATTATATACAGAAAGATCAAAGGAGTTGTTTTTTGAGGTTGAGTATAGGACATATTTTCCATCAGGACTTGTTTTTGTGGTAAGCCCGCTTATGCCATCAAGAATCTTGGTGAGCGTTTTTGTTTTAGGGTTAAGAAAAAATAGATACCCGGGTATTTCTCCCGAAGGCCTCGTGGATAGTGTAATAAGGTTTTGATTGGGAAATTGAGGGAGCCATTCCGTAAATGATGAAGTAAAAATCCTCGTCGCGCCCGCATTTTTGAAGTTTGTTATTGCCCCCGCAGAATAAGATTCCCCATTTTCTAAATAAAAGAGAGAATCTTTGCCGTCCTCCGCCATTGCCATAAAAGGGATATTGTCAAGTAAGAACACTTCTTCCGCAGAAAGGAAAGTTGATTCACTTGTGTTTTCGGTAGAAGTGCCTTGTTTAAATGAAAGAAAAGGAGCGCTAAGATTAATGATGCGTGTTTTGATAATATCCTCGGGACTTGTATCAAGAGAGCGAATAACCACACTCCCCCCATTGTTTCCCCACAATGCTTCAATGAGGCGAGAATGTGTTTCATTTGAAATGCGCGTTTCGGCCGAAGGCGAGCTTTGTGATGAAAGTTGCGCGCGAAGCGCCTCAAGAGAAGTTTCAAAAATGTGCCCTAACCCGCGCTCAATATAACGCGCGGATACGGTGTGAGGGATGAGAGGAGCTTTTTTTACCGTTTTTTTTGTGGCGGGGGTAATTACCGGAATTCCCATTTCAAAAAAGGCGACTCCCGCGACAGGGCTTTTATGAAGCTCGTAGAGGCGGGCAGGTGGCGCGACTTCGCCCGTGATAGGGACGATGATATTTGTTTCCTCTCCTCCTCCCACTATATCCACAACCTCTCCCGACGGCCCTTCTCCCGGGAATATCCCTATTCCTAAAAATGTCGCTGGTCTTTTGAAATACAAATAAACGCCGATGCCGAGAAGGAGGATGAAGAGAGCAGAGATGATAATGATGAGCGTTTTGCGGGACATGGGTGTTGATTAAAAAGTAACATGCCAGTGAGGAGGATGCCCTTCTATATTTTCGTCTAAATAAGAACCACCGCCTCGTAGATAATATTGAATTCCTGCTTTAGTCTCTATTTTCTGTAAAACATTACTATCACTAATTATATACTCATTAAGAGCAGGCGTTTTTGATAAATCAACAATAGGTTTACCTGGCCCATGTGTTTTATGCCCAGATTCTGTCCCCCCAGTTATTGTAATTGCACACGGTCCGATTTTGTGGTATTTCTTACAATCAGAAGAAAGTTTTATTAATCCATCAATAGCTCTTTGTGGTAGACCATTAAGACTTGTACAATTTGTATCCCCATCAGAGTCGCAGTCTTGCTTGTTAACACCAATACCATGTTTATCAAAAAGCTCCTTTCTTACCTTACTATCAGTGCATCTTGCAAAATCTCCTCCTTCTCCTCCCACTAATCCATTTAACATTAAACATGAAAGGGAAGAGTACTTAGTAATCCCGTACGAATCTTGAGCCTGATCTACCGTACTTGTTTCCCTGAATGTCCCCCTCACCTTCGGCAAATTAAGATTGATTTTTACCAGATCTGGATTGATGGAATTGAGGATAAGGTAGGAGGTGAGGACGATAGCAAGCCCGACAAAAGCATTTTCAATCCGTTTTTTGGCGTCATTTTTTTGGCTAGGAGTAATACCGGAAGCAATGTATTGCACTCCGCCGATAATAGCCGTAACAATGGCAATCACTCCCCCGATGGCGATAAGAAACTTCATCATTCCAGAGAGATAGGTGCCCATATTTTCGTAACCTGTTGAGGTACCTATTCCACTACTAATAGGGAGAGGAGCAAGAGGTTCATATGCGTGGGCGATGGAAATCCCGCTCAAAAAGACAACAAGAGCGAGAGATAAAATCTTAGGAATATGTTTAGAGTAAATCATAGTCATTTTAAAAACCTATATTTTTACTAAGGTCTCTCCTTAGTAAACTCAGATATTCTCGCTTCTTCTGCGAGGAAATGGATGAGGAGTGATTGCTCCGCTGTCTGAAATGTCTTTTGGCTTCCCGTCATTGCAAAGAAAAGCGACGAATTCCCTTTTGTCCCCGCAACATTTCTTAAAGTAATAGAACGCCCCGGGCTATTTACTGTTCGCCCATTGAGTTCCCAGTCGTACGAGAGGGACGATTGCCCGCGTATCTCTTTTGAAAAAAAGTACGGCTCGGCGCGGAGAGAAAACTCTTTTTTATTTAATGTTAAATCTTTTCCCAATGATCTATTATACCATATACCAAGGAGCGGATGGTCTTCGTGAAATAGAATGAACGGGCTGGTAACCGGGATGGCAATCTTAAATTCAGAATTGATAGTATTGTCCAAAGAAGAAGCGCTAACACTTACTTTTGTCTGTTCATAAGGACGGGGAGCTATGAATGTAAAAGAATTTCTACCATACCCAGAAGTACTCTCACTCGCCACGCCGTCTTGTCTCCATACATACGCGAGCGTACCCGCATTAATGGCGCTTCTGGTATTTGTCTCATTGGGGACAGCAACAGCTCGCACGCGAGATTGATAGGTAATGAGAGGTTTCCCTTTATAAAATGGCGGAGTGTAAGTGTCGGCCTCCCAGAGGACGGTAAGACCGACAGGATTAAAAGAAAATTCCCTCGTGATAACATCCCCAACATTGGTAGTAATAGATACGGTTACTTTTGTTTGGTCTCCGGAAGAGCTTACGGGAAAAGAAAACGAAGTAAATCCAATCCCCCGTGAGAGCAGTTTGCCACCGACTGTCCACCCGATGGTTGCTTTATTCAGGTCGGTAAGATAGCTCTCAATAGATATCATCACTTTTTCTCCCGGTTTTGGATTTTGTGGATTTATGCGCACACTTAGATACTCAGCGATTGAATTTCCGCGAATCTTCGTAAGGTCAACGAGCGACCCTATTCCGCTATTCCTTATCAATTCCTCTGTTTGCTGTTGTTGAATCTCTGTTGATGTTGGGGGTGTTGATGTGGCGGCATTCCCAGAGTAAAAAGGAAAAAGAAAAATAAGTGTGAAAAATACAAAAAAACGAGAAATCTTCATAAGATATAGTATAACATTTCAAACTGAAAATGAAAAACTAAAAATGAAAAAATGAATTAAGAAAGAAGGGGTAAATTTTTTAGCTTTCCCGCCTGCCATCGCCTGACTGTTCCTTTTGAGCGACAGGCAGTGGCGGGCAGGTCGTTTTTATTTTTTATCTTCCCTCTGCGGCGGCAAGTTCGCCCTTCGCTTTCTTTATGGCGAGTAGTTGCGATGGGTCTGAGGTGATGATTTGATCTTCGGTGTAGGAAGCAATCGTTTTAATAGCTACATGTTTCATTCCTGCGAAGAAGATACCTTCTCCTACTCCCGACTCAAGGAGAAGGAATTTTTCTTCTTCGGTAAGGTTAAACGCTTTTTGCACGGCGTCAATGTTGGTCGGAGATTGTTTGAGGAGCATTTGTATGGATGAATTGGTCATAATGGGTAGACCATAGGGAGATTTCAAGAAGTCGTTGACATCTTGGGTTATAGTTGCGACCCCGAGAAAATACTTGCGCCCTCGTTTCGCGAGTGAAAAGAGAAAAGACGCGGTGTCTTCGGACTTCATCATCCACCACGCCTCGTCAACAACAAGAAGACGCTTTTTTAGGGTGCGACGAATCGCGTTCCATATAAAATGTGTCACAATATACATTGCCACCGGTTTAAGGTCGTCTTCCATATCGCGAACGGAAAAGACGATAAATTTACGATTGATATCCACATTGGAAGGTTGGTTTAAAAATCCTGACCAAGAACCACGGGTATACTTGGTGAGTTTTGTGAGAATATTTTCTGCCCCATCCATTCCCGCGAGCACCATTTCAAAGTCCGAAAGAAGGGGCGGTTCCATTGCGGTGAAATTTGAGTTCGGGGTGATGTCTTTGAGCGCGTAAGTCTCGGAAATAGCGCGGTCAATGAGAGCATCTTCTTCGGCGGTGAGGCCTCCGAGCATAAGGCGAAAAAGTCCCACGAGAGAGATGATGTTGGAGCGGAGAATGTCCGCAGGCGCCTCGTCTTCGCGCGGAGCTGGCAAATCAAAAGGGTTAATGTGGTGCGCGGAATTGAGGGAAATATTGAAAAATCTGCCCCCAACGGCCTCTGACATAGCTTCGTATTCGTTTTCAGGGTCAATGACGATAACATCGGTGTCAAACATCAAACTACGCAGAATCTCGAGTTTGGTCGCATACGATTTACCCGACCCAGATTTTGAAAAGGTGATAGAATTATAGTTTTCAAGCGAGAATCGGTCAAAGAGGACAAGGGATGAATTGTGGCGATTGATGCCGTAGAGGATACCTTTGTCCGAAGTAAGGTCAAAAGAGACAAAAGGGAAAAAACTTGAGAGTGGCTCGGAGTTTATTTTTTTCGTAACCGCGAGCTTGTCGTCGTTTATGGGGATGATTGTTTGGAACGCTTCCTCTTGTTGGAAAAGAGCGGGACGGATATAGATGAGGCGCGATTCAAGCATTGATTTTATTTCGGCTTCAATATGCCCGAGCTCTTCTTCGGTGTCCGCATAAAGAGAAATATACAATCCAACATCAAACATTTTTTCTTGCGCTTGTTGGAGGCGGTCGCGTAGGTCTTCAATGTCGCGATAGG
>CAYIHV010000043.1:0-5858 GCA_964363315.1 uncultured Candidatus Saccharibacteria bacterium | reverse complement strand
TATTTTAAAAATCGGTCGCAATAACCCATGGCTTGTTCGCGAAGTAAAAGAAAGCGAAGTTGGTCGTAAACCAAAAGCTCCGTTTATTACATCAACCTTGCAACAAGCGGCAAGCTCTCGTTACGGATTTGCGCCATCACGCACAATGGGTATTGCGCAAAAACTCTACGAGCGCGGGTTCATTACCTATATGCGTACCGACAGCACTAATCTCTCAAACGATGCGCAAAAAAATATTCTTGCCGAGGTTGCCAAACGCTACGGTGTGGGCGCAGTCGAAGCGCGCGTATTTCAGACAAAAAGTAAAAACGCGCAAGAAGCCCACGAGCCGATTCGCCCGACTGACATCAGTAAAGATTCTCAAGGAGCAAATTCAGAGGAAGAAAAACTCTATGAGCTTATTTGGGCGCGCACAATGGCATCACAAATGGCGGATGCAAAGCTCGCGCGCACGACAATCCTTGCAAATGTAAAAGAAAATAGTATTCCAGATTTCTCTGTTACGGGGTCGCGCGTCATCATCCCAGGATGGCTTTCTGCCGATCCTGATGCACGCGGAGAGGATGTAGAGCTTCCCAAGGTTACCGAGGGAGAGATGCTCACGCTCCTTGAACTCAACGATGAAGCAAAATTCACTGAACCGCCTTCTCGCTATTCAGAAGCAGGTCTCGTAAAAGAACTCGAGAAACGAGGTATTGGGAGACCGAGTACCTATGCATCAATTATTAAAACTATTGTGGACCGCGGTTATGTTTTTAAGGACGGGAAAACACTTAAACCAACAGACACCGGTGATGTTGTAAGTTCATTCCTTGAAGCAAACTTTGCGCACTATATCAGTGACGTGTTTACCGCTGAGATGGAGGACAAACTCGATGATATCGCTAATGGCACTCGTGAATATGTGAAAACCCTCAAGGAATTTTATACACCATTTTCAAAAGAAATAAAAGAAAAGGACAATCTTGATAAAATCACGACACTCGGAGAAGCCGACCCGAAATATAAATGCCCAAAGTGTAATGACACAATGGTTATCAAACTTTCAAAGAATGGGAAATTTCTCTCGTGCAAAAAATACCCGGATTGCGATGGCGCGCGAATGATTGACGGCACTGAGCTTGCGGGACCGCGCGATACGGGCGAGCTCTGCCACAAATGCGAGAAAGCAAATCTCGTGGAACGAGAAGGTCGCTTTGGCCGTTTTATTTCCTGCGGTAGCTACCCAAAATGCAAGTTTATCAAAAAAGATGAAACGGGCGCGCTCGGCAACCACACGGGTGTTCCCTGTCCAATGTGCAAAAAAGGATTTATGATGGAGAGAAAAGGTCGCTTTGGTATTTTTTACAGCTGTACCAGCTACCCCGATTGCAAGAATGCAATCAAAGCAAGACCAACGGGCAATTTCTGTGATTATAAAAAAGTAGACGGCACCCCGTGCGGAGCGCTGATGATGCTCGGCACAAAAACAATTCCAGAAAGATGTTCGGATAAAACTTGCCCCAATCATAATCCGCATAAATTAGAGAAGAAATAAAAAAAATACGGGAAAGCCAAAGGCTCAATCCCGTATCGTGCTTGATATGTCGGATTACGAATTCCGACAACTCCCGAGGGGGCTCCTCTTTTTGTTTACCCAATTCTAGAAGTTGGGTACGGGTGTTTTCCAGAAGAAGTTAGTCCTAGTAACTTCATAGAAGAGTTACAGGACCCTGCCCCAGGATCGTTTTTGAAACTAATACCAAGCTCTTTTAATATAGACCAGATAAAATTAAAAGTCAAATTTTAAGTGGACTTTTATGTGTTTTTCCCTTAATATTAAAAGATGCATAATCTCCCTTGTCCAACGGTTGAAGAGATTCTTTCCTCTATGCGCGAGGTATCAAAAGACGACCGCGCGCTTATAGAAAAAGCTTATGAATTTGCAAAAAAAGCCCATGAAGGACAGGAGCGTCGTTCTGGAGAGTCCTATTTCTGCCATGTGGCGTGCACCGCATACAGCATTGCAACGATCAATATGGACGCGACGGTTGTTATTGCGGGACTCCTCCACGACGCAATAGAAGATGCGGGAATCTCTCCCAAGATAATAGAGAAAGAATTTGGAGAGACTGTTCGTTCCCTTGTTGAAGGAGTTACAAAACTTGGCACGCTTAAATATCGAGGAGTTGAGCGTCATGTGGAAAGTCTCCGTAAATTTTTTATCGCGGTGGCTGATGATATCCGTGTGCTTATTATCAAACTCGCTGACCGTATGCACAATATTCAAACCCTTGAATATATACCGAGGGAAAAACAAAAGAGGATAGCCCTTGAAACTCTTGAGATTCACGCGCGACTCGCCGATCGTTTTGGTATGAGCAAATGGAAAAGTATTTTGGAAGATGGCGCATTTCCGTATGCGTACCCGGAAGAATACGAGAAAATGTCAGCAATCATAAAGACAAAAAAAATCACCGATGAAAAAAATGCGAAAAAAATATATCGTTCTATACAAAAAGAGCTTGCCGAGAATAATTTAAAAGATGCCCGCGTTGATTACCGCATCAAAAATCTTTATAGTCTCTGGAAAAAACTCAAGCGGAAAAAAATGGAGGCGGATAAGGTGTACGACATCCTCGCGGTGCGCGTCATCGTAAAATCCATAGAAGACTGCTACCGCGCGCTCGGTATTATCCATAAACATTGGCACCCAGTCCCCGGACGTATCAAAGACTATATTGCCGTCCCCAAACCAAACGGTTATCGTTCGCTCCACACCACTATTTTCCGCGGAGACGGTGGCGTCATTGAAATACAGATACGCACTGAAGAAATGCACCGCGAAGCGCAGTACGGTATCGCTTCACATCTTTCCTATAAAGAAGGTGGAGTGGATAGTGACGGAGTAAAAAAGAGCACGACTTGGATCAAAGACCTTACCAAATGGCAGAAAGATGTTACTCAAACAGATGACTTTCTTAACCACTTGAGTATGGATTTCTTTAATCGCCGCGTATTTGTATTCACGCCACACGGCGATGTTATAGACCTCCCCGATGGTTCTACTTCTATTGATTTTGCTTATACCATACACTCAAATATCGGCGACCATATTGCGGGAGCAAAGATAAACCATAAACTTATTCCCCTTGAGACAGAACTCAAAAATGGCGACATTGTGGAAATTGATGTAAAGAAAAACGCATCTCCCAAACGCAAATGGCTTGACTATACGAAAACCACCATCGCCAAGAGACATATCCGCGCCTATCTTGAAAAGACAAGTCCTATTGAGATCCTTTCTAGAAGATTTTTTAAGAAAAAGTAAAGGGCTAGAGTGAAAAGTTTCTAATATTATAAAGGTCTTCATCTTCGGGATTTTCTCTTCCCAAAGGGTTTACTTCCGCTTCCTCAAGATCTCCCGGCTCCGCGGGCTTGCTTGCTTCTTGAGAGAGTTCATCTTGTGGAGAAGAAACAATTTCGGTATCTTTCGCCGCTTCCATCTCTGTCAAAACTCGTTTTGCAAAATTTCGCACATCCTCATTGGAAAAAAAATCAATGACAATCTTTCCTCCGACTTCTTTCTTTTCAATCTGTACGCGCGTACCCAAGCTCTCAGTGAGCTCTTTTTCAAGTTCTAATATTTCAGGGTCAAAACCGCGCTCGGCTTTGCGCACTTTATTGACGGCAATTTTCCGCGCAATATGTTCCGCCTCGCGCACATTAAGTTTTTTAAATAAAATCTCTTTAAAAAGTGTTAATTGTTCTTCTTTGCGATCTCCGAGCATAAGGAGCGGGCGCGTATGTCCTTCGTTGATTCGCCTTTCCGCGAGAGCAGTGAGCATCTCCTCAGGAAGCGCGAGGATGCGGATTGTGTTAGACACATATTCACGACTCTTACCCACCTTTTGCGCAATCTGCGCGTGTTTAAAATTGAACTCCCGAGAGAGGCGGTCAAATGCTCGCGCGCGGTCAACTGCATTCAAATCCTCGCGTTGGAGATTTTCAATAATTGCAAGCTCAAGTTTTGTTTGGTCGTCCTCCTCCGCGCCTTTATCGTTAATGCGAATAAGCACCGGCACTTGGGTAAGCCCTGACATTTTTGACGCGCGCAAGCGCCGTTCTCCAGCAATAAGTTCATATTCCACCATAAGTCCTCCTTCTATCTTTTCTCTCTCGTGTCGTGTTACGACAAGTGGTTGAAGAACACCGTATTGTTTTATGGAGTCCGCCAGATCGCGAAGTTTTAACTCATCAAACTCTTTGCGTGGCTGAAAAGGGTTTGGTTTTATCTTTTCAATTTCAATCCAGAAAATAGAGTTTTGATAGACATGTGAATTCATAAAATAGTGAAAATCTAAATCGTTATAATGTCATTGTAACGCAAAAAAACTTCTATCGCAAATATATGTTGACAAAAGACAAGAATAAGATATATAATTGATGACAAGAAAAGGAGGAACATTGATGACAAGAAAAGGAGGAACATTGATGGAAAAACAATTTATCGTCCCCTCTCTGAAGAAGCAGCTGGAGGCCATCGAGAAGATAGATGATCCAGCGCTGAAGGCAATACTTCAGCGACATTTGCCTTCTGACGGGGAAGCCACTCTGAAGTCCATTTCTCTCACTAAAAAGAAATTGAGGGATGCGGAGCTTCATGAGTTCAATCTCCTAAAGGGGGTGTCTCCTGAAGACAGTTAAAACCAAAGAGAAGGGTCACGGCAGGGCAAATCATCGTCCTGCTTTTTGTTTTAATACAAACCTATATCTCTTTTTTGCCCATATCCCCGCATAGGGAACACCGACACGCGGTGTTTTTTTGATTTTATTATCAGTTATCACAACTCCCCGATTCTCTATCCATAACCCACTATCAAACACAGCGCGCTTTTTGTTTTGCGCGCGCGTAATTTGTAAAAATTTTGTAAGGCGTCCCGGACCATCAAAACCCTCCACTCCGCGAATAAGTACTGCGGCAGGATAACCCTTTCTCCCTGTCACAATGTTCAGCATTTCGTACATACCGTACACGAGATAAACATACCATACTCCCGCATCGCCAAACATCGGCCTATTGCGCGCCGTCTCGCCTTTGTGTGCGTGCGATGCTTTATCCTCAAAACCGTCATACGCTTCCACTTCGGTAATCATCACCGCAATCTCTTTATCCCTCATTCGCCTGACAAGATACTTTCCCAAAAGCTCGCGCGCGACAACACGCGTATCTCTTTCAAAAAAACTTTGTGGTAATGTCTTTCGCGTGTTCATCCCGTTAGAGACAAGAGATAAAATCTCCGTGATTGATTAGATAATATCGTTAATAATAGCGAATTCAGTATACCTCATTAATGTCAAAAACATAACGCTTTGGTCTCTAACGGGATTCATTTCATCGTCTATAATTATACATAAAAATCCCACCGCGCGAAGCTACTCGCGGGTGGGGGTGGGGGTGGGGGTGGGAGTCACCAATCAAAAGGAAGGTTGATTGGAGGGTCTCTCTTCTCCTCCAGAATGTTACGATAATCCTTAGGCGAAACCACCGCCCAAAGACCGTGCCCTAAAGCACAGAAAAATTTTATAAACAAACGCATAAACACCTCCTCTTAAGGGTTAGTGGGCGAAGATTTCATTTCCTTTTTTACTATATCACACACGATAAACAAAATGCAACATCCAAAAATAATTGCAAAAAAACGCAACCTGCATTACACTTTTAAATTATGGAAGGACAGATATCAACAATATTTTTAGGAAATGATCTCGTATGGTGGACGGGGATGATTGGCGGATTCTTCTTCCTCCTCCTCTGTACCACCGCCCTTATAAAACAATTCAATTACAAATCTTTTATGAAATGGCAAATCCTCCCC
>CAYIHV010000042.1:0-5874 GCA_964363315.1 uncultured Candidatus Saccharibacteria bacterium | reverse complement strand
GAAGGCAAAAAAGGGGAACGAAATAAAAGCAGGGCGCATCTTCGGTCCCATTCCGCGTGAAATTATAGAAAGGGGATACCAGAATGCCGGTTCACTCGCTCCGGAGATCGTTTAAATTAAAAATCAACCATATGAAACTCAAAAAAGGAGACAGCGCAATAATCATTACAGGGAAAGATAAAGGGAAAAAGGGGAAGATCATCAGAGTTTTCTCTGGGTTGAACCGTGTCATTGTAGAGGGAGCTAATCTTTCTAAAGTACATGAAAAAGGTCGCTCCAAAGGTGTGGCGGGGCAGATTGTAGAACGAGCAATGCCTATCCACGCTTCCAATGTGATGATTCTTGACCCAAAGACAAATGAGCGTACACGCGTTGGCATTAAAGAAATCGTGGGAAAGAATGCGCGCATTGCAAAAAAAAGCGGGAGCGAACTTAAATAGGTACGAGGGAGTTTTAGCGCGATATTCTGAAAGTTCCTCAATCCTCTAAATAAACGACAATGAATCCCGTTAGAAGTTCAACCAACATGCAGACGGGGTACAAATGATATTTGAGGATAAAACATATTAATGTTAAATTATAAGATTATGAAAACTTCTAACGGGATGAAATCAATAATACTATCAACCAAAGATAAACAGGTAAAAGCTTTTGATGTAATGAAGGGCGAGTTTGGTTACAAAAACAAACTTGCCGCGCCTCGCTTGGTAAAAGTCGTGGTGTCAACGGCTACAGGAAATTCAAAGGATAAGAATAGAAATGAGATGGTGTCGGAGCGTCTTGCTAAAATTACCGGACAGAAACCATCTCTTCGTGTTGCGAAGAAATCAATCGCTACATTTAAGGTTCGCGCGGGAGATAAGATCGGCGTTGCGGTAACTTTGCGCGGAGCGCGGATGATGGGCTTTCTTGATAAACTCTTTAATGTGACCATTCCTCGTACGCGCAATTTTCGCGGGTTCAACAGAAAGAGTGTGGATGAGATAGGCAATATCACCTTGGGTATCAAAGAACAGACGATATTCCCCGAGACCGCGGATGAGGATGTCCGTGATATCTTTGGTATGGCGATAACTATCGTTACCACCGCAAAGGGCAAAAAAGAAGCAACAAAATTTCTTGAGATTATAGGCGTGCCATTTGCTGAATAGAGGGATAGAATATTGAATATAGAATAAAATTTAACAAAAAAACCTGCTTAAAAGGCAGGTTTTTTTGTATTTATTTCACATTCTATATTCCAAATTCGACATTCTGCCCAAGCAGTTTAACTTTATTCTATGATACATAGTGATACATAGGGTACCCATATGTATTTTTTTTAACAGTGGACAGTTACCCTTATGAGTCAATGGGGAAAGTTAATGAGTTAATAAGGACAATCACGATTATTGACTTTATTCCGCCGTATGATAGGATAACTCTTATCGGTTTATTGTAACTGATATGTTCTGCTTAATCCGTGTCACTCCTCTTTTGTTCAAGGATACTTGGTCAAAAAAGAATTGACGCGTGATATTAGTAAAACAAGCAATACGCATTGTTCGTAATCAATATGGCAAAAACATCAAATATCGCGAGCTCACTGCGTGAGCCAAAATTTAGCTCTCGTATCGTACACCGTTGTTTTAAATGCGGTCGTCGTCGCGGGTATATGCGTGATTTTGGTCTTTGTCGCATTTGTTTCCGCGAACTTGCAAATGAGGGCAAAATTCCCGGCATAAGGAAGTCTTCATGGTAAATAATTCCTCGCCTCTCATATTTTCATTTTTCGCTTCCCGCCTGCCATCGCCTGACTGCCCAAATGTGGGGCAATGTTGCAGTGGCGGGCAGGTCAGTTTTTAATTTTCTCTTTAATTATGGATCAAATATCAGACATGATTATTCGCATCAAAAATGCCGGCAATGCCGGGCAGAGTTTTGCGAGTATGCCTTTTTCAAAGATGAAAGAGCAAATAGCCACTGTGCTTTTTCAGCAAGGGTATGTCTCCTCTTATTCAAAAAAAGGGAAAAAGGTTGTCAAAGCTCTTGAGGTTGGCATTGCGTATAATGGAAAGCATCCTCGCATTACCAATGTGGCGAGGATGTCAAAGCCCTCATGTCGTCTTTATATGAAAGCGTCTGAAATCAAGCCCGTCAGAAATAATCAAGGGCTCTTAATACTTTCAACGCCAAAGGGCATTATGACAGGGAATGATGCAAGAAAGGCGCAGGTCGGAGGGGAAGCATTATTTAAGATTTGGTAGCATAATCCGAACCGCTTTTAATTAACACTATATGTCACGACTCGGAAAAAAGGGATTAACGATACCAGCCGGAACCACGGTTACGCAAAATGGCACAACAATCAAAATAGTTGGCGCTCTTGGTGAGGTTACGCGCGATTTCCAAGGTCCTGTGGATATTAAAGTAGAGGGGAATAATATTTCTTTGAGCCCAAAGAATAATTCAAAGACAGCCACTGAATTTTGGGGGACATATGCTTCTCATCTTGTTAATATGATTGATGGCGTTAATAAATTATTTGAAAAGAAGTTGGTTATAGATGGTGTTGGATACAAGGTTGAACATCAAGGGAATACCCTCGTATTTAGTTTGGGATTTTCCCACAAAGTGCCCATAGATGTGCCAAAGGATGTGAAAGCTGTGGTGGAGAAGAATGTCCTTACGCTGACTTCTATCAACAAAGAGTCGGTTGGACAGTTTGCTTCCCAAATTCGCGCGCATAAAAAACCGGAGCCGTACAAAGGCAAAGGCATTCATTATTCAGATGAGGTGATTCGCCGCAAGCAAGGAAAGAAGACCGCTTAATGGCAAGTAGAAAGTTCATAAAGTCCATAAAGTAGAAAGTGAATACCAAAAGCGAATACTTTACAAACTTTACAAACTTTACAAACCTTATAAACTAACGACTATGACAATAAAACTTTCTAAAACTGAACAACGCATTCGTCGCCACCGACGCATTAGAGCAAAGGTTTCGGGAAATTCCTTGCGTCCGCGTCTTTCAATTTTTAAATCAAATAAGCACCTCACTGCTCAGTTGATTGACGATACAAAAGGGGTAACCATTGTTGCTGTCTCGGACAAGGGATTAAGAGGCAAAACAAAAACTCTCCGCGGAAAAGAAGCGGGAGAATCCTTTGCAAAGTTGGCTTTGGCTAAAGGTATTCATGTGGTAGTCTTTGATCGAGGAGGGTTTATTTACACGGGTCGTATTCGCGCATTTGCCGAGGCCGCGCGCGCGGCAGGACTCTCGTTCTAGAGTTTGAGTCTCTTAATATCAATTTATGACAGAAACAACAGCACAACAAAATACGGAAGCGCTTGCGCCCACTACTGAACACGCCACTCCTTCCCCAAAGATAGATTCACCCTCCCCACGCTTTGCGCCTCGAGGAACGATGGGTCCTGGCACTCGTGGAGATATTGGGGCGAGAGCGCGCGGAGGAGTGAGAGGTGGTGGAGGTAGAAAAAAGGGGACATCATCTCGCGGTGGCGGAGGAAGAGGGCCAAAGACCGAGCGAACTCGCCCAGAGTTTGATAATAAACTCATTCAGATCCGTCGTGTTACTCGTGTCGTGTCTGGTGGTCGCCGGTTCTCTTTTTCTGTCGCTGTTGTCGCAGGCAATCGTAAAGGTTCTGTTGGTGTCGGCGTAGGAAAGGCGGCTGATACCACACTGGCGATTGAAAAGGCGCTCAAAGATGCCAAGAAGAATCTTGTCAAAGTGGCTCTTACCGACCAGATGATGATTCCCCACGGAGTTGAAGCAAAATACACAAGTTCGCGCGTAATGATTTTCCCCGCGCCCGGTCACGGTATGGTTGCGGGGAGCTCTGTCCGTAATGTTCTTGAGCTTGCCGGTATCAAAAATGTAACCGCAAAGATTCTTTCCGGTTCAAAGAATAAACTCAACAATGCGCGCGCCGCCATCAAAGCGCTTCGTCAGATACAAATAAAGAAAGTGGTAGCAAGCGTGTCTAAATAGATTATAAATATCATGCAAATTCACGAAGTAAAATCAAAGACAACACTCAAGACAAAAAAGGTTGTTGGTCGCGGCGGAAAACGCGGCAAGACCGCTGGTCGTGGTACAAAAGGTCAGAAAGCGCGCGCGGGACATCGTATCCGCCCCGCAATTCGCGACATCATCAAAAAACTTCCCAAGAACAGGGGGGAGGGAGCTTCTCGCAATCAATTCAAGACAGAGGTCAGTCATTTGGTCATCGTTAAGACAAGCGCTTTGAATCGCGTGTTTAAGGGTGGCGACAAAGTAACTCCAAAAACACTCCTTGAAAAGGAGCTTATTAAAAGAAGAGGGAATAGGGTTCCCTCGGTAAAGATCCTTGCAGACGGCGCTCTTGATAAGAAGATTGAAGTCTATGGATGTTTGGTCTCTCAAGAAGCCAAGGCAGAGATTCTCAAAGCGGGAGGAAAGATAGTAGAAAGTTCATAAAGTTTATAAAGTCTATAAAGTAGATGCGTCTGCATTTGCTTTATAAACTTTATAAACTTTAAAGACTTTATAAACTAAACCATGGAAATTTTTATTCGTAAAATCAAATTGATAATAGGTGATGCGGGGCTTCGCCGCAGGATTGTCTTTGTCCTAGGCGCGCTCATTGTCTTTCGTTTGCTTGCGAATATTCCTATCCCTGCCGCGGCAGGGAACGACCTTACAGGACTCTTGGCAAATAACCAATTCTTTGGTTTTCTCAACCTCCTTACGGGAGGAGGACTTTCTGCTGTTTCCGTGGTGATGATCGGTGTCGGTCCGTACATTACTTCGTCGATTATTATGCAGCTTCTCACGATGATGTCACCTAAGTTCAAGGCAATGTATCACGAAGAAGGCGAGCTTGGGCGCCGCAAGTTTACTCAATATTCGCGGCTCCTCTCTATCCCGCTCTCTTTTGTTCAGGGGTATGGAATCCTTATTTTTCTCAGCAAACAAGGAATTATTTCCGGACTCACTCCGTTTGAGATGTTGACCAACACTATTATTGTCGCGGCGGGATCTATTCTCCTCATGTGGATAGGAGAGCTTATTTCAGAATTCGGCATAGGAAATGGCGTCTCCCTCATCATCTTTGCTGGTATCGTCGCAAGTATTCCTCAGTCGGTGAGTCAATTTGTCTTTACCTATATCTACCCATCATTTGATACAAGTATCCTACCCTCTCTCATTGGAATCATTATCGCAACAGTGATTATCGTTATCGCTGTGGTGTATATGACAGAAGCAGAACGCCCCGTGCCGGTAACCTATGCAAAGCAGGCGCGCGGAGGGAGAATGGGGAGTGGTGGAGCAACCTATCTCCCCCTGCGGGTCAATCAAGCAGGAGTGATCCCCATTATCTTCGCTCTCTCTATCCTTGTCTTTCCTAAAATAATCGCCAATGCTTTGGCAACGACGGGGAGCGAAAGCATTCAAGTATTTGCGGAGTTCATTAAAGATATTTTGGCAAATAATTGGATAAATGGGGTGCTTTACTTTGGACTTGTCTTTATTTTTACATATTTTTATACGGCCGTCTCATTTGACCCGGATGCTATTGCGACGAATTTGCAAAAAAACGGAGCGTTTGTTCCCGGTATTCGTCCCGGAGCGCAGACATCGGCATATCTCTCAAAGATTTTGACACGAATTACGCTTGTGGGCGCGATATTTCTGGGCGCGATAGCCGTACTCCCAATCGCCATTCAAGGGATTACAGACATCCCCAGTTTTGCCATTGGAGGAACAGGGCTTCTCATTGTTGTGTCGGTTGTTCTTGAACTCGTTAAGGGTGTTGAGTCGCAGGTTTCAATGATGGAATATTAGAGCGTCTCCTCTGTTGAAGTCTGACTTCAACAGACTTCAACAGAGGAGG
>CAYIHV010000041.1:0-5963 GCA_964363315.1 uncultured Candidatus Saccharibacteria bacterium | reverse complement strand
CTTTTATTTTAAATTTCTGCTTTGTCATGTTATTCAATAAATTATAGCAAAAAATATATCATGCCGCTCTTTTACTTTTGCAAACTATTTCAGATGTAACCGTGAATGGATTTTTGGAATAAGCTGCCAGATGAATACTGTTGCTGGAGATCATTCATATGTCAAACTAGAGAATTGCTATCTTGCTGTTTCGTAAGAACGGACTAATGTCTTCTGCTGGGATTTCGCAACCAATTGAAACTTCTGGTGTATATATTACGCCATGCCAGTCGCTCCCGCCGGTGATGTAGAGCCCTAATTTCCTGCCGAGATTTTTTAATGTTATGACTTCGTCTTCGGAATGTTTTGGGTAATAGACCTCCAACCCTAAAAGTCCCTCCTTTACAAGGCTGGCTAACATTTCCTCATATGCTACATGTCCAAGCTTTCGTAACTCTCTCCCGGAATGAGCCAAGACAGAGATGCCGCCTGCGCTGGCGATAAGCTGAAAACTTTCTTTTGGCGTCATCATCCACGTATCATCTTCCTGTTCTATAAAAACATACTGCCTTAAAACATCTTTAACGGTGATATTTCCTTTAAGATGTTGCGCTACTATTCTCGCGATAGTGTTTCTGCTCACATAGGCTTCATGTCCGGCGAGTCTGAGCGATTGAAAATCCATCCTCAGGCCTGGAAATAATTTGTTAATTTTATCAATTATTGCGATTGCCCGACGATTATAACCATCAATTGTTCGTTGCAGATTCTTATTCAATATTTCTCTATTGAGTTGTCTGCCATACCCAAGGATATGCAAAGAGAAGTTACTTCCAGGCATACGATACAATATAGAAATTTCTACACCATCGATATACTGAATTTGGTTCTTTTCCGCATACGTTTTTATGCTTGCGGTGTCTGGAAGGAAATTATGATCGGTAATTGAAAGGATGGATGTTTTCTTGTCTCTTGCTTTATTTATGATTTCTTCCGGCGATAACTCACTGTCGGAAAAATATGAATGTGTGTGCAAATCTAAATACATATACAAATGATATTTTATATTATAACAAAAAGCTCCCGTCGGGTTAAATTTTCCGGCGGGAGCGTGGGTTCAACGCGAGCGAAGTGTATGACACAGGGACTGGTAATCTGTCTTAAACTGATCGCCGTGAATAACGAGATCGAAAAGACTCTCATACCAGTTCATGAGCAGCACGCCCCGCTCAAAATCTATTGACTTTTTGCAAGCGGACAAAAAATCGATGGCAGTCGTTGAATCCACTCCATAGAATCGATCAAATGCCTCGAAGCATCCATCAAGATTCGATGGAGGGACGACGTAATCTGTCCTCAATCTGCATGCTTGATATGTAAGCGCATTTCCTGGACCGTGCAGCAACTTGCTGACGAATATTCTTCCTTCTTCTCCGTTAAATGACCGTATGAGCTGGCGCCTACATATCGTCCTGTTGTCATGAAGTACATAGGCTGTAAGGTCAGCGAAGGAAAAGCTGTGGACCGCGGTACTAATTGGCATCACGCGGAAAACACCCTTAATGTCGCGACCGAATACGAGCGATGGATTGTACCGCGGATACCACAACGGAGAATTCCGATCAACAAATTCATCGGCCGTGTGAGGCACCAGGTCTATATCCTGGCCAGTCTTTTCCGTCAACGAGCGCCGTATGTCTCGCAATGTGCGATAATGCTCTGCATCCACGATACCGAAATTGCTCTCTACAATGACAGCAACATCCATATCTACGGATAATTCATTGTAGAGCCATGATCCATATATCCTCGCGCTTAAGATGTAGGGTACGTTTTGCAGAGTTTCTCGGACGTTCTGCAAAATTCCTTCACGTTCTTCATTCATCTTCTTTACCTCCATCTTTGTGGTTGTGAATGTGCTGTTTTGAGAAACCCGCTATGGATTTCTCACCGGCGCTACCATAACACAATTTCTTACTTAAAACAAGGACATTGTATTAAGAATCCGCGCGCAGAGGGTGCGGGAGGAATGCACGGCGGATACCAAATCCCCGCAAAAAAGAGCCGAGGCAAAGCGAAAATCAAAATCCCCGGAAAAAAAATTTTGCTTTGCCGAGTCCGTATTGAAACCCCGCCACACTGCTTGAATGCTTGGAGGGCAGAACCCCCGAAAGCAAACACCCTTTCCTTTTTCAGAAAAAATCACTCCCGCGTGAATCAAAAAATCGCGAAATCCTGTTTGGCGCACTTTCATAGACGACGTTAGAATCCCGATTTTGGCAATTTTAAATTTTGTCGATGACGACTCTCTGCGCTTTAGAAACGCCGTAAGACGCTGACAGAAAAATAAAAAACCACCTGTGGAAGCGTGGTTTTTAAGTGGTGTATGAAATTAGCCGTATAGCGGTAGAGAGGTAATAGAACCCTTGTTGCACTTTGAGCTGGCGAGATCGTATATTTTTTTAACCAATATTTTCAACTCGTCAGTAGGAGCATCGCGATATTCAATATAATATTGCTGACCGCAACCGTCGGTAATTCTTAACCACAGATATTTATCAATTTTTCTTGCGTCTGCCGGATGCCCGACAGTTATTCCAGTAAATTTTTTTCCAATCTGATTTTCAAAATCCTGCTCAGTCTTTATTTTATCAGACGGAAATGCCTCAAATTTATTCGGATTGTGTTTGCTTTTTCTCCAGACGAGCAATTTCCCCTCGGTAAGGTTCATAGCGGCTATGATACAATTTTCATACAATGAAGGATTATCCAAAACTTCGCGACTTGTCCCTGTAAGATCCATTTTTTCCTCCTATTTGATTTTAAACGTTCAAATATAATTTCATATGCATATTAAGCAAAAGAACAAAAAAACACAAGGGGTTGCCAGAACCTCCACTCAATCATCAAAAAAAACCGTTTCTTTTTCAGAAGAATCAATTTTTACAATCAAAAACTTTCTCGTTCTCTATAACGGGCAATGAGATCATATCAGAACCTCCAATTTTTCTGAAATAGAAATGGCGATTGAGGCGTTAAAGCGCTAAAAGTCTAATAAAGTGCTGTAATTATACACTTCGCGCGAACTTACCTTTGAACGGAATTCTTGACGCTCGGGCGACGCGGAATTCCCCCCCCACCCCCCTTCCGCCGCGCCCTCGCGGGAGTTCAAGCTTTTTGCTCGCGAAACGGGCTTATATCATTCCTCTTCCTTTTTTATTCTCTCAAACTCAAAAAAATTTAATATTTTTAACTTATAAGCATATGGGACAAGAAAAAGCCCGCATATAATACCCATCAAAATTAATCTAGGATAAGTAATCACAATTTTACCAAACCACTCGAAAATCAGCAATATTAAAAACAAACCAGAAAAAATCCGAGAACCGATTTTAAGCCAACTTACATACTCCTTTTTCTTCAAAACGAGAACATTGCTTTTTAAGGTATTAAAATCTGGCAAATTTTCCACTTCTAAAAATTCTGGAAAATTTGATTCTTTTGTCTGATAAATCAGTTTGTGAATAGCGAACGAATTGCTGCCCTGCACAGCACTAACAATGTAAAGCGGCACAGAAACTTTTGAAACAAGGGCTGCATACTTTTTTATTTTTTCTCTTAATTTCTCCGTTGATACAACAACAGCACTTTCTACTTTGAGTTCGAAGATTGCAAGAAGTTCGCTACTCCCTGGATCGAGGATCGCCAAATCATAACCCAACATCCCTTGTTTCCATTCAAAATTAAAAGAAGATTCGGGATAGCCCTTAGATACAAGAAACTTAACCAGTTCCCCTCTCAGGCCATATTCATTAATAATTCTTGTGGTCATATATCTTTAGAATCTAAACGAAACATTAACTCCATTTTTTGTTGCAGTACCCCCTACAATATCCAACGAAATATCGTCAGGATTTCCGGAATAAGACCACACTAACTGATAATTTGACGGGAAAGAGTTAATCTGCAAAACATCCCCGCTAGAGACATTTGTAAATGTTTGCCATAAATTAGCGATGCCGGACTTATAGAATTTAAGCTCGTTAGGCGACAAAGAATTGGTGAGGGTCGCTTTTATTTCAAGATTCAACGTTGAACCTTCCAATTCTGCTCCATAATGCCAAAAGAAAAACTCACCATGCAGATTTGGATAATCTGGCCAAGGCTTTATTCTTTTCTCTGTATAAATCTCTGGAGAAGACATTTTAAATGTTCCGGTTTTTGTGTTTGACCTATAGCCAGCCTTCTCCATGGTGAATTTATATTCGTAGATTTGTCCAGCAGCAAAACCGGTTAAATCAACAATCTCTCCTGGTCTTATTGCTCTACCAGCGGTTGTGTAATCTCTTGGTGCAATATTATATTGCCCCGTAGCTAAATCCTTTATACTCCAAGTTCCACTATCAAAAATTTCGGGTATTGAAATATAAACATGACCCACTTCGTTGCTTGCTGTTCCTACGCGCACAGAAGGATTAAATTCAAATAACGGTGATGGTGGTAGTGTAGTGAAACTTCCTTGTTTTTTCACCGCGTTTGTTCCACCGGCGATTGCTTCTATTTCGTATGAATAGGTTGTTTCTTCTGATAATCCCGTGATGTTTGCGGAATGACGAGTAGAAAGACCGCTAATAGAAGTAAATATTTTTGAGTAGAGATTACCTCCTGAAATGAATACTTTTGACTCTGTTGGTTTATTCGTCTGCCATTCAATTTTCGCCGATGTTTTATCTGGCGCAATATTTACTGATGTTATTTCAAGAATATTTGCTACCGACGCCGAATTTTGGCTCGGTGTATTTGAGGTTGTATCTTGATTAGAGGTTGGGGCTGGCGCATTTGTGCTGGTTTGATTTTGTTGCTGTGTTTGAAGTTGTTGCTGAAGCAATGCCACTTGTTTTAACAATGCTTCCAACTGCGACTGAACATTGCTAATAGAACTGTTTGTAGTTTGTGGAGTAACTGACTGGGCGGCACTTTGTCCGGTTTCGGCTACTGCTTGTTGATTTGACGCTTGAACTTGTGCGCCAAGCAATGCGTTTGCCCGAACTTTTGTTTTTGGCCCGAAATATCCGGTTGCCGGCGTTATCCCTTCGCGGTTCTGAAACGCTTTTACCGCTTTGAGCGTAAGTGAGAAAAAATTTCCGGTTATTGGGCCGGAGTACGATCCTTCATCGGACAAAAATTCTTGAAGTTTGGTAACGTCCGAATCTTGCTGAAAACCAAAAGAGAGATCGCGGCTAAATTGCTCCGCCCCGAAAGAAACTCGTGGAGACAGAATGACTAGACCGATAATAATGACGATTGAATAAAAAACTTTTTTGTTTAACATATTTTTATTTTAAGAAATGGCTTATTTCCTTTCCGTAAAGTTTCGCAAATCTTTTCAACTCTATAATATCAACTCGCTGTTGCCCCGATTCTATGTTTGATATGTGCGATTGTGGACGACCTATTTTCTTAGCAACCTGTACTTGGGTCAATCCAGCCTCTATGCGTGCCTTTCGTAGTTTCTCTACGAAATAGGCATATTCCTTTGTTTGGATAGACTTAACCATATAATACTATGGTCTATCCAAATCTTCAATATCCAAACTTTAGATATTGCGGTAGGATAGAGGGAGTAAGAAAGTTGCCCGCGCACTGGGCGGGAGGAGCAAGGGCACCTCTTATTTGTTAGCGGCGCATCCGAAAAATGTGTCGGAAGCGAGGGCACGGCGGGAATTCATTTTCCCCACATTCCTTTTTCTTCCCGCCGCGCCCGAGTGGTTTCGTCCTCTGCCGCGCCTGCGGCGCGGCATCAGTCCAGTCCAAAGTAGGTTCGCGCGAAGTGTATAATTACAGCACCAAATGTAACTTGTTCGGAAATAACTGCTCCGCGCGGCAAGCGGTGTCCGCGAGCCGTGCGGAGCAGGAGAAGTTTCCATTAGTGCGCGGGAGAGGATTCGAACCTCCAAACCCTTGCGGGCACTACCACCTCAAAG